>CAYVOE010000318.1:2962-6298 GCA_964452795.1 uncultured Nitrospiraceae bacterium | reverse complement strand
TTTCCCCAGGCCGTGGACCCCTTCAAGAACCCCCAGGCCTGGCCCATTTTCCGGCGGGACCTCGAGCGCCTCTGCCAGTATTTCGCGCGCCAGGGCGTGCGGCGCGATGCGGAACGGCTGGCCCGCGGCATCTGGGCCCGGCAGGTCCATGAGCGCCACCGGGGCATATGGGTGGAGCCGGTCCCCGAGCCTCGTCGAGGCCGCACCGACCGGTGAAGATCACGTTCGGAGCGCACGCCCCGGCCGACAGACAAGCCAGGGCGTGTGCTCCGATACTTTCTTGGCTCCCGCGATGGGCCCGCAGACCGGCGCGCCGCGTATCGAGCGGAATCACCGGCTCCGGGCCTTGCGGGCGTTGGCCCGAGGCGCACGGGCGGTTTTCGCCGCCATGGAATTCATGTCCAGGAACAACACGCTGATGCTCTCGCGGCTGTGGATCCGCTTGATGGCCTCGGCGAACAGGGGCGCCACCGACACCACCTCGATCTTCTCGCAGAACTCCGTGGGCTGGGTCTCGACGGTGTCGGTGATGAACAGCCGCTCGATGGGACTGTCCTGCAGCTTTTCGGTCGAGCCCTGCGACAGCACGCCGTGGGACACCGCGGCGTACACGGACCGGGCGCCTCGCTCCAGCAGTTCCTCGGCCACTTCCACGAGGGTGCCGGCGGATATGGTGAAATCGTCGACGATGACGGCGGTCTTGTCGCGGACGTCGCCGATGATCTCCAGGATCTCCGCCTTTTCCTCGTGGCCCGGGCGGGCCTTGTCGGCGATGGCGAGAGGCGCGTGCAGGCACGAGGCGTAGAGGCGCGCCTTCTTGGCGAAACCCGCGTCCGGCGAGACCACCACCACGTCGGGGAGCTTGAGCGCGTCGATGCGGCGACACAGCAGGGGCAGCGCGTAGAGGTCGTCCACGGGCACCTTGAAGAACCCCTGAATCTGGGGCGCATGGAGGTCCATGGTGACGACGCGGTCCACGCCCGCCGCCTCGATGGCATCGGCGCACACCCGGGCCCGGATGGACACGCGCGGCTCGTCCTTCTTGTCGCCCTTGGCATAGCTGAAATAAGGGATGACGGCGGTGACGCAGCCGGCGCTGGCCCGTTTCATCGCGTCGATCCAGAAGAGAAGCTCCATGAAGTTGTCGTTGGCCGGGTACGACGTCGATTGAACGATGTACACCTCCCGGCCGCGGACGTTCTCCAGGGCCCGCACGAAAAGGTTGCCCTCCGAAAACCGCAGCACCTCTCCCCGGGCCGGCTCGGTGCCCAGGTAGTCGCAGATCTTTCGGGTTAAGGCCGGACTCCCCGTGCCGCCGAATACCATCACGTCTTTCGATGTCATGCCCGTATCCCCTTCCGGATAAAGCGTAAGTACAACGCGCTACTCCCCCGCAGACCCTACATCCCCTGCTCGCCGGGCACGATCATCAGCCGCGGGATCCGCACGTGCTTGGGCTGTTCCAGCAGGAACCGCACCGCGCGGGCCACGTCCTCCGGCTTGAGCGGATGCTTGATGTTGAACTTCTCGGTCGGCGGCATTTCCCACCGTTGGTGCAGTTCCGTAGTCACCAGACCCGGTTCGATCACGCTCACCTGCACGTCCGTCCCCGAAAGCTCCATACGCAGGGCCTCCGACAACGCCTCGATGGCGTACTTGGTCCCGGCATAGGCCCCCGCCGTGGGACGCACCTTGGTGCCCAGGAGGCTCGAGGTATTGATGAGGTGGCCGTGGCCGTTCGACAGGAAATACCGCAGGGAAACATAGGACATACGGAACGCCGCTTCCACGTTGATGCGGACCATCTCGGCGACCCGCTCGATGTCGATCTCGCCGATGGTTCCGGTCTCGAGGATGCCGGCGTTGTTGAACACCACATCGCAACGGCCGAAGGCCGTCACGGCCTGATTGATGAGTCGATGGGGCATTTCAGGGTCGTTGATGTCGCCCGTCAGGCACACCGCCTCGACGAGTTCCTTGCACAGCTCCTCGAGCCGATCGGTGCGGCGACCGGTTACGACCACTTTCATGCCCGCCTTGACCAATTCGCGGGCAACGGCGGCGCCGATCCCGCTGCTCGCCCCGGTCACAATAGCCACGCGATCTTCAAGGTCCATGGGTGTCTCCGTGTAAAGGCCCGGGCGGGCCGGTTGACGCCGGTATCAGTCGGAAAGAAGGGTATCAGGGTGCCCCCGTCGGTGTCGAATGAACCGCCACAACGCCGGCATCCGAACAAGGCGTTTCCGCCCCGCCTCGGGACTTCCGCGGAAGGAGCTACATCCGCAGCGGTACAGGCCAGCCATCGGACGGGCCCGTTCCGCCACCGACATGCACCCCCCTCGCAGGACCGCGAGGACCGCGCTGGACGGGGCTGTGAGCCATGCGCCTATCCGCGTAAGACGACGAGGACTGCGCTGGACGGGGATGTGAGGGTGCCCCTCCCCGTCATTGCGAGGAGCAGCCCTCCGTGGAACTCATTACAGGAGGAGGGGTTACACTGGGTCGGCTCATGCCGTCTGTGGGCGCCCATACAGGAGCGACGCGGCAATCTTTACCTATGGGATGCCTTCGGACTTGGGTCAAAGGCTCATGTGAGATTGCCGCGTCGCTCATATGTGGGCACCCATCGGAGGCACGGGGGTAACCAAGGGCTGCTCCTCCGTTCGCCTGTACCCGCACAGGGGCCCGCTCCTCGCAATGACGGGTAGGGGCAGGCTCACAGCTCCGCCCAGCGCAGTCCTCCCAGTCCTACGCGGACAGGTAATGGCTCATGAACCCAACGAGCGCAGTCCACGCAGGCCTGCGAGGGGGCGCGGCCCGCATGAACGCGTTATGGGCGGTCCTGCCGTTCCCGGGGCGGGCGGGGGCTACTCCTTCACGGCGTAGACGCGCTGCATGTCCTTGAGGTTCACGGTGAACGACAGGTCCCGGATCTTCGGCGATACGAGGGCCTTGCGCAGGGCCTTTTCGACCCCCTTGTAGCCGGTCATGAGGCCGAAATTGTAGATGACCCGCTCGAGGGTCAGGGTGCGCCCCACGTACTCGTGCTTCGCCACGCGGAACCCGTTCTTTTCGACGAGGCGGCACAGCGTGTCTTTGGTGAAGAAGAAGAGGTGGCTGGGAACGCGGACGCTGCGCTCGTGGGTCCGCAACAGCTTGAAGGTCAAGGAGTCGTAGGTGGGGGTTTCGATGACGACGGCGCCGCCGGGCCGCAGGATGCGGCGAATCTCCTCGAGCTCCACGTTGGGATCGGGCAGGTGCTCGATGACGTGGAGCATGACGATGTAGTCGAAGGACGCCGACGGGTACTCCGCTTCCGAGAGGGTTCCGGGGAAG
>CAYVOE010000318.1:0-2952 GCA_964452795.1 uncultured Nitrospiraceae bacterium | reverse complement strand
CGGGGAAGACATCTTCGAGTCCGAAGGTGTCTCGGGCGGCTTCCACGCACCACTGGTTGGGCTCGACCCCCTTTACGCGGTGGCCTTTTTTCCGCAGATGGTCCAGGAGGGCGCCCACGTTGCAGCCGACTTCGAGTATGTCCGCCGGGTTGGGTCCCCGCTCCTCGATGAACCGCTCCATCGAGGCGTAGTCCTTCAACTGGAGGGTCTGTTTCTGGATGTAGAGGCGGCTGACCCCGCATCGGCCGTTCTTCCGGGAGAGCTCGTCGAGGACGCTCTCGCCCTGGGGATCGGCCAGATAGAGCAGCCCGCAGTCCCCGCACTTCAAGATGGCCTTTTTTTGCGCCGTCCCCGGGGGGAAGAAGACGGGCGCGTGATCCGAATGACACAGGATGCAGCTCATGCTTTCTTACTCCGAACCTTCCCGCAGGCCGGTCTGCGTTCCGTTACAGTTATACCCCATCGGCCGGATTCAATCCCACCGCGGAGCCGGGGCCGACAATAAACAAGGCCCTCCCGGAGGAGTTCCGGGAGGGCCGGGAATGGATATTGGAATGGACAAAGGCCGTTCTTAGCCGCCGATGCTCTTGGCCCGCTCGATGGACTGAAGGGCGAGGTAGTTGTCGCCGTACTGACGGACGTTTTCGAGTTCCGTGTCGAACTGGTCGTAGTGCGTTTCCTCTTCAGCCACCAGTTCCTCGAAGAGCTTCTTCGAGACGGCGTCGTTGTTGGCGGCGCACTCATTCGCCCAGATGTTGTACTGCCGGGCGCTTTCTTCCTCCATCTTCCGTCCCAGTTCGAGCATCTCCTTCACATCCTGCACCTTCTTCACTTTCTCAGCGAGCTTCATCTCGACGTCGCCCTTGAGAAAGAGGATGCGCTCGGCCAGCCGCTCGACGTGGACCATTTCGTGGATGGCGGCGCGCTTGAACAGGCCGGCCCACAGGTCGAGTCCCTGGTCGTCGCAATGGAAGTGGAAATACATGTACTGGTGCACGGCGGTCAGTTCGTCGGCGACCGCCTTGTTCAGCAAGTCGATACTCTTCTCGTGCATGGCAAACTCCCCATTGAATTGTTGAATCGCTCTTTCGCGCAGAGCGATCGTAGTATAACAATTCTCCCCCGGGGGGGTGCAACACGGGGGCTTGCGCCGGCGGCGTCTCGGAGACGTTACCCGGTCCGGTGGGCCAATTCCAGAAGGTCGGCCGTCACTTCCCAGCCCATGCAGGCATCGGTGATGCTCACGCCGTATTTCAAGGGGCTTCCGTTGGCCGGAAGGGGCTGATTGCCCTCGAAAAGGTGGCTTTCGAGCATGGCGCCGATGAGGGCGTCCTGACCGGCGGCCCGCTGCTCGAGCACGTTGCGGAACACCGCGGGCTGACGCGCGGGTTGTTTGCCGCTGTTCTCGTGGCTGCAATCCACCATGATATTGGGCACGATCTCGTGCTTCTCGAGCAGGGCGCGCACCTTGCCCACGGCCACGGCGTCGTAATTGGGCCCGCCGCGCCCGCCCCGAAGGATGACGTGGCACCAGCGGTTGCCGGTGGTGCTGACGGTGCAGGTCTGGCCTTCCGAGTTGATGCCGAGGAAATGCTGGGGCCGCCGCGCCGCCAGGATCCCGTTGATCACGTTGTCGAGGTTGCCTTCGGTGTTGTTCTTGAACCCGACGGGCATCGACAGGCCGCTGGCCATCTCGCGGTGGGTCTGGGACTCGGTGGTGCGGGCGCCGATGGCGGCCCAGCAGATGAGGTCGGCGATGTACTGGGGCACGATGGTGTCCAGCATCTCCGTGGCGGTGGCCAGGCCCATGTCGGCGATGGTCCGGAGAATCCGGCGCGCCTTGTACAGGCCCTCGGCGAGGTCGTAGCTCCCGTCGAGCCGGGGATCGTTGATCAGGCCCTTCCACCCCACGGCGGTCCGGGGTTTTTCGAAGTAGGTGCGCATCACGACGAACACGCGGTCCTCGATCCGACGGGCCACTTCGTGCAGGCGTCGCGCGTACTCGAGGGCGGCGTCTTCGTCGTGGATCGAGCAGGGGCCCACCACGACGAGCAGGCGCTTGTCCCGCCGGTCCAGGATGTCCTGAATGATCCGGCGCGCCTGGTGCACCGTCCGCGTCGCCTCGACGCTCGACGGCAACTGCGCCCGCATTTCGAGCGGCGAGATCAGCCGCGCCATACGGGCAATATGGATATTGTCTACGTTTTCTCGATACATGAGGCCCACCTCGAGGAGACCCGTCTGAACCGATCTCCACCCTATTTGATGCGTACCCTCTCCCGAAGCAGATAATCGACGCTATTATACTACATCCTGCGCCCCGGATCCGAATTTTCTGAAGGGGAGGTCTCGCCGAGCCCTTGAGTCCGCCTCAATCGGGTTCCCCGGGGAGGGACGAAGGATGGCGGAGGACCTCGAGGGTCACGTGGACCAGCCGCGGGTCGTCGGGCAGCCGGCGATGGTAATCCTGGGCCGGCCGGGGGATGGGGGTCAGCAGCGACACGGCCGCGGCGTAGATGTTGGGTCCAATGGACCAGACGTGCAGATCGACCACCCGGTCGTCGCGATTCTCGAGGCTTTCGCGCAGGGATTCGCGCAGGTCTTCGGGGGCCTCCATGTCGAGAAGCACCCGGGAGGCGCCGACGAGCAACCCCCTCGACCACACGGCGATGAGAACGGCTCCCACGATCCCCATCAAGGGGTCCATCCAGATCCACCCGAAGAACTTGCCGGTCAGCAGGGCCGCGATGGCCAGGATCGACGTGAGGGCGTCGGCCAGGACGTGCAGGTAGGCCGAGCGGAGGTTGTGGTCGTCGTGGTGATGGGGATGATGATGATTGTGCTGATCACGATGGGAGTGGTGCGATGCGGCCTTGTCTGAGCCGGAGCGGGGGGCTCCGGCGTCGAGGATCCACACCGACGCGCCGTTGACCAGGAGTCCCAGGACGGCGA
>CAYVOE010000317.1:0-6304 GCA_964452795.1 uncultured Nitrospiraceae bacterium | reverse complement strand
GTCTGGTGCAAGATCCGCGGCGCTTCCGCGAAAGCATTGGAGAGGCGCATCAGGCCGGTCTCGGGACCGTTGGGTTCGTAGTAGGGTTTGTCGAGGGAATCGACGACATTGCGAAGGATGTAGCGGGAGTAGTTGGTGGTCTTCGACGTGAGCTGCATGTAGCCGAAGAAGCCGAGCCCCCGGCCGTGCACCTCGTTTCGGAAGGCCCGCATCAGGTGTGTCTTCCCGGCCCCCGACTCACCCTTGAGCAGAAGGATCCGGCCGGAACTGACGTCGGAGTGGTCGTTGACTCGGTCCACCAGTCGGGCGAAGACCTCGCGCGCCTCACGGTGGATGGACTCGACGTCGAAAGGATCGACCTTCCACACGTCGTTCTTATGCTGCACCGAATGGAAGACCTCGGGTCCCTGGGGCGAGCAGAAAGCCCAGTCGGCTGCCCGTATTGACGCGTCCATGGGCTACCCCTCCGCGCTTACGAAGTGGAACACAGCGTTCAAGTAGCGGGTCTCGCTGGCCCGCACGTCGGCCGGGTCCATCAGATTCGGCAGATCGGCCCGGGACAGGCGGATGAGGCCCCGCCGGTTCACTTCGATCAGCCGCTCCTTGAAGGCCTCGAGCGTCAGCGCCGCTTCCGGATACAGATCGCAATACGACCGATACACATGAGAGATGAACACCTTGCCGCCGACGCCGGGATTACCGAACCAGCCGGTACGGCTTGCGCGGGCGGCCTCGAGCACGCGCCGGGCGAATTCCTCCGGGTCCAGCTCGGGTCCCAGGGGCGGGGTTGGTTCCGGAGGCGGTACGGGCTCCGGCGTTGGCGCCGACTCTTCTTCGAGCAGGCGCCGGAGCGCGGCCTGGCAGAGGGCGGCCCGGTCGGAACGGCGGGCTTCGACGGTCTTGGCGGCTGCGGCGGCTACCAGCGGCGCCACACCGATCTTCGCCGGAGCTCCGAGCAGCTGCGACAGGAGCCAGGCCTTCACAGCGGAGGCGGAGAAGGGCTCCTGCGTGTTGCGGCCGAGCTGTTTCCAGAGGAGGGCGTCCACGGCCTGGGCCTGCGTGGGCGTCGGGTCGAGGTCGAGGTCGTAGCCCTCGCGCAACAGCACGGCGCGCACGCCCGTGACGGTCGACAGCTTCTTGACCTTGTCCGGGGAGTCGAGGGGCACGTTCATCGCCCGGGCGAAGAGGTACACGTTTTTCAGCGTGCTCCAGGTGGTCTTTTCGGGCAAGCGGGAAACGCCCAGGAAGGCTCGGGCCTGCTCTCGACCGGACTCGGTGATGTGGAAGCGTTTGCCGCCCTTGCCGGCTTCGATCCGGCCCGTCCGCCGGAGATTCTCGAGGGCGGCGTCGAGCGTTTCTTTCCACGACGCGCCGGCGTATCGGTGCTGCACCACCGGCTCGAGGTCCGAGGCGATTTTCGCTCGCGTCTCGCCCTTCTCGCCGCTTACCAGCAGCCGCGCCAGCACCAGGTCTTCGATGCGCGACAGGCTCCCGTCCGTGCTCACGGTATCATCTCCCCCATCCGGCGCCCGCGCGGGCACCGACCCTTGTCGTTATTGGTGTCCATACCCGGATGGCATCATGTCATGCCGTCCGCGCGGCTGTCCAACGCGTCGAATATGCGCAGGAGGATGGCCTCGAGATCGCGCACGATGTCGTCGACCAGAAACCGCAGGATCCAGTACTCGTGGCGTTGAAACAGATAGTCCTTGGTTCGGTCCGACCGGTAGCGCGCGGGATCCTGGAAATGGTGGTACCCGTCGAGCTCGAGGGCGATGCGGCGGCTCCGGCACAGGAAGTCCACCTCCATCTCCGGCCTTCCGCCGAAGGGAATGGGGAGACGTCCGTTGAGCTCGAACAGGCCGGCGGTGCGCGGGAGCGATTCGAGAAGGCGGAAGAAGAAGCGTTCCGCCTCGCTGCGGGCGCCGTCTTCGGCAAGGGTGCGGTCGGCCGAGGCCTTCGCCAATGCCCGGTACCTGTCGACGAGGCTCTCGGGCGCTCCCACGCGGCGCAGGACCTCGACGCCGCCTCCCGCGTCCCCCGCGGCACCTTCGGTCGACGCGCCCGGGAGGCGCACGGGCGTCTCCCGGAGCAGGGCCTTGTAGCGCGTCTCGTCGGCCCGGGTTATGACTGCGTCGTACACGTCGGGCGCCACCGCGAGCGCCGCGGGCAGCGCGGGAAGGGCCGCCGCGAGATCGCCCAGAGCCCGAGCCGCTTCGAGCAGTTCGGCGACGCCGGCCTTGTTCGCCGCTGTGACGGTCCAGAGCAGGGCGGGCCACTCGGTGTCGGGTATACATAGGGAAGCGATGCGGGCCAGGGCAGACCCCACTTCGCCGCCCGGGGCCAGCGCAGCGACCCACGCAGCGCCGTCTTCGGGGGCCTGTTCGAAGGCCAGGATGCGGCAGAACCGGTCGAACGCATCGTGTGCGCTCAAGCTCGCGCGATGAAGCCGCCATTCCCGCTGAAGTCCGGTGACAGCGAACGGCGAAGGGTTCTTCGGATCGAGGCGGACGTTCAATCGGGCGGCCAGGGCCGACAGGGCGCGGGCACGCACCTCGGGTCGGTTGAGCACGGCCTCCGCCAGGGCGGCCGCGGCGTTTCGATCCGCCCGGCGATGGACCCGCACCAGGGACCGCGCCTCGCGGGAGGCATCCTCGCTCCACAGGGCCTCCGCGGCTTCCGGCGCACCGATGAGCACCGACACCGTGGGAATCCCGGCGGCGCGTCGCTGCCGGTGCAATGCCAGGCTGTCTTGAAGGGAACGATATTTCACGCCATCCATACGAAGCCGTCCATCCCTCGCGCGAATTTCCGCCACGGTCAAACTATAGCACGGAATCGGCGCGGCCGGCCGTGCCCCACGGGCTATCGTTCTCCTATAATGGCTGCGCTGACCGAGTTCGATTTCCGCAACACGAGAAAGGACGTTTCCGCGACATGCGCGTGGGTGTCAATGCGCTTTTTCTGATTCCGAAACGCGTAGGCGGGGCGGAGGTGTATCTTCGATCGTTGCTGCCGGAGCTGGCGCGCCTCGAACCGAATCTGGAATTCGTGGTCTTCACCAACCGGAGCAATCACGACTCCTTCGCCGACTACGAACGGGTCTTGTTGAACTTCAACGGCTGGAATCTGCCCTATCGGATCTGGGCGGAGCAGCGGCCCCTGATATCGGCGGCGTCTCGGGCAGGGATTGATCTGCTGTTCTCGCCGTGCTACACGGGGCCCATGTCCGCGCCTTTCCCCCACGTGCTGACGCTGTTCGATGTGAACTACATCGATGTTCCGGAGAGTTTCGCCTGGCCGATACGCAAGCTGTTGTCGTATGCCACGCCGCGGCTCGCCCGGTCGGTCGACGCCATCACCACGTCGTCCCATTTCTCCCGGGAACGCATCGCCCGGTATCTTCGCGTGCCGGCGGAGCGGATTGTGGTGGCGCCGGGGGCGCCGTCGCCGGCCTTTTTCGAACCCCAGCCCTGCTCCATCGACCGGCCCTTCCTGCTCTTTGTGGGCAACACCTACCCGCACAAGAACGTCCGCCGCTTGTCGCAAGCCTTCCTGAGCATCGCGGACCGCATCCCCCACGACCTGGTGGTTCTGGGTCGCTATTTCGGGGCGGAACCGGTACGCCACCCGCGAATCCGGCGCATCGCGCGGGTCCCCTTCTCGGAGCTTGTGGGCCTCTACCACGGGTGCGACCTCTTCGTGTATCCGACGCGGTACGAGGGTTTCGGCCTGCCCTTGATCGAGGCCATGGCCGCGGGCGCCCGTTGCGTGGCCTCCACGGCGGGAGCGGTAATGGAAGTGGGGGGCGATGCGGCGACCTACTTCGATCCCTGCGACGAGGAGGCCATGGCCCGGGCCATTCTGGACGCCCTCAACGAGCCGCCCGAGCAGCGCCGGCGCTACGTCGAGGCGGGCCGGCAGCGGGCACGGGAATTCACCTGGGAGGCCTGCGCACGGCGGACCCGGGAGGCCTTTCACCTGGCGGTAGAGGCCCATCGCCGTCGGGGCGCCGCGTGAGGATTTCGCTCATCTCCGTCCTGTGAAGATCGCGTCCCGCACACGCCCGCCGCGCACGACGGCTCACGGAGGGTCTTGCCGCACGGAGCGGGGACGCATGTCGGTCCAAACCTCGGCGACGTACGCGAGGCATTCCTCGCGGGGGCCGCGGCGGCCGGTGCGCTTCCATCCGGCGGGAACATCCCGTTCCGCCGGCCACAGGGCGTACTGTTCTTCCCCATTGATGACGACATCGTAAAGGGGCGATTCGGTTTGTTCAGTCTCCATGATTCTCCCTCAGGGGCTTGTGCATCAGGTTGCGAATTCGTTCGGGTTCCACCCGGCCTTCGTGGAGCCGGCACGCGTACTCGGCTTCCTCTATCACGTTGAGGCTGGGGCTGCTGGCACAGCTGTCGGTGCCCAGGTAGACGGACACGCCAGCCTTCAGGAATCGTTCCAGGGGCATGCGTCCGCAATCAAGTCGGCTGTTGGATCGAGGGCAGTGGACCGCCGCACAACCGCTCTCCGCCACGAGACGAACGTCCTCGGCGTCGGCCTGGGCGAGATGAACGAGCAAAGGCCGCGCATCGAGCACGCCCAGGGAGGCGAGATACGGCACGGGTCGCATCCGGGGCACGCCGATCCACCCCACGACGGGCCGGAGCGTCCTGGGGACGAACGGACCGCGGCCGTGGACCAGCAGTTCGGTTTCCGCGGGCGATTCGGCGGCGTGGATGCACAGGGGCACGGCCTCGCGGCGGCACCATGCGGCGCCCTCCCGCAGGAGTTCGGGGCCGCAGGAGTAGGGCGCGTGGAGCGACAGGCCGACCGAGAAACCGCGGCCTTCGGCGCGCGGACGTAGCGCGCGGATCCGTTCCCGGGCCCGGTCGAGGCTTCTCCGTCCGCCGACGCGCGACAGTCCACGGACCTCGATCCAGACGATCCCTTCGAGGCCGCTCTCGAGGAGCGGGTCGACGGTGAGTCCGCTCGAGCTGATGTCGCCCACCTGGGTGGTGCCGCAGGCGCGGAGCGCGTCGATGCCTTCCTCGACGGCACGCAGGGCGCGACGACGGGTCTGGAAAGGCAGGCGCAGGGCCAGCCGGCGCATCCACCGAGTGAACTCGAGGGCGTCCTCGGGACAGAGGCGTCCGAGGGCGCTCAGCTCAAGGTGGGTGTGGGCGTTGGTAACCACGGACGGCATGGCGCTGCGTCTAGCCCTCCGCGGGGGTTGTGGAGGCGCTGTCGAGGCAGGCTCGCAACTCGCGGGCCAGCACCTGCACGTGAGGCTCGGCCAGCAGGCTCACGTGGTTGCCCGGCACGGTGCGGACGGCCAGCGGCTGGGCCGAGTACCGTTCCCAACCGAGGTAGACGTTTCGGCCCTTGCCCGCGAGCGACCGCTGGGTGCGGGCGAGCGTAAACACGTCGCGCACCATCTGGGGCACGGCTTTCAGCAGGGTGCGCGGCTCGCGCCGGCACAGCCGACACAGGGCGCGCGCCAAGGCGCGGACGGCCCCCGGCGGCAGGATGAGGAAGGGCTCGGAACTGCGGAAAAACGTGATCCGTCCGGGATACAGGGCCGGCACGTATCCGTAGACCGCCTGGAAATTGGCTATGCAGACTTCCAGGAGACCCCGGACGTGGGCTCGGCCCGCGTCGGGCGGCACAAAGTCGACGGCCCGCAACTGGTCGAGGATGCAGTCGAGCTGACGGTCCGGAGGAAGGGCATGGAGATCGTCCCAGGAGACGTCCATCCGGCGGTCGAAGAAGTTCTCGATGAGCTTGGCGAACCCGGCGAGCCAGAGGGCGTCGTCGGTGGCCTCGATGAGGGCGGCGTACAGGCGGGCGGAGCAATGGCCGGACGCGGGCGCCGTGCAGTCGATGATGCCGAGAAAGGCGACCTCCTCGCCCTCTTCGACCAGGCGCCGGGCCATTTCAAACGCCACCACGCCTCCCGAGGAATGGCCGCCGAGGCAATAGGGGCCGCGGGGCTGGACGGAGCGGACGGCGTCGAGGTAGTGCGCGGCCATGTCCTCGATGCGCGTAAGGGGAGCTCCGTCGCCGTGGAGGCCGGGCGCCTGCAGCCCGTAGAAAGGCCGGTCGGGGTCGAGATGCCGTGCCAGGTCGGCGTAGCAGAAGACCGTGCCGGGGGCGGAATGGACGCAGAAAAACGGGGACTTGCGACCCTGGCGCCGGATGGCCACGAGGCTGCCCGGGGGCGACGGGTCGCGCCGCCGCAGGACCGAGGCGAGCTCCTCGAGGGTGGGGGCCTCGCCGTTCGATCCCGGCCGGTCACCGTCGGTCGTGA
>CAYVOE010000316.1:0-6309 GCA_964452795.1 uncultured Nitrospiraceae bacterium | reverse complement strand
TAGCGAAGGCATACCACGGGGGAGATTGCCGCGTCGCTCTGTCGGGGCGCCCACAGACGATGCGGGCGGAACCGACGTAGTCCCGCCTCTCGCAAGTAGGTGCACATGAGATCGCTCCTCGCAATGACGGGTAGGGGTGACCTCACGGCCCCGTTCAGCGCAGTCTACGTAGCCCTGCGATGGGTGGGGAGGATGTCAGTGGCGGGACGGCCCCGTCGGGCTGTTGGCCTATTTCGCTGCGTATGTATCCTCTTCGGGGAACGGCCCGGGAAGGGGCCGGTTCCCGAAAGGGCGGGTCGACGCCGGAGGGTGCCTCAGGCGGGGAGGCCGGTCAGAAAATCGCTGAGGATCCAGTTCACCGCCTCGGGTTGTTCGAGCATGAGGTAATGGCCCGCGGCGGGCACGACGGTGGTGCGGGCGCTGGGGATGGCGGCGTGGAGGGCGCCGGCGGCGGCCCGGATGTCGGGCGCGTCGAGTTCGCCCACCACCACGAGGGCGGGCGCCGTGAGCTCGTACAGCCGCGGCATGAATCCCGGCTGAGGGATCCGTTCCATGGGCGGACGCAGGACATCGACGAATCCATGGCCCTGCGCGATCTCGGCGATCCGGGCCTCGAGGGCGGTCTTCCCGCGCAACGGGTCAAACAGGGGGTCCCGCTCCAGCCAGATCTGCCGCGCCCGGCCGGCCCCGTGCTGGCGGGCCACGGCCTGGATGCGGTCGAGCCGGGCCTGATGGGCCTGGCCGTGGCTGTGTCCGCGCAGGAAGGGCGCCATGGGCACCAGCCCGGTCACCCGGTCGGGATGGGCCAGGGCGAGCTCGAGGGCGATGGCCGCTCCCACGGAATGCCCCACGACGCAGGCCTTCTCAATGCCCAGGCGGTCCATCAATCCGAAGAGGTCGTCCGCGTGGGAGTAGGGCTGCAGGGGCAGGTCCGACGCGCCGTGGCCGCGCCGGTCGTAGCGGAGGACGCGAAACCGACCCGTCAGCGCCGCAAACACGGCGTCCCAAATCCGCATGTCCAGCATCTCGCCGTGCACCAACACCACGGTCCGTCCCTGGCCGGCCATCTCGTACTGGAGTCGCGCTCCGTTGATTTCCTCGTAAGCTTTCACTGCAAGTTCCTCCGGGGGCGGCACCAGGCCGGGTCATGGATCCTCGGGTTCGGGGCGGGTTGGCGATGCTTGGGCATATATCGCGGGGTAGGCCTCGAGGCACCACGCGTCGACTGCAAGGGGGCTTCCTTCGTACAGATCGAGCAGCGTGCCGATGTAGGCGTCGCCGAAAAGCAGGCCGAACTGACGGCGCGCCTCGGCCACGTCGCCGCCCTCGAGGAGCACGTAGCAGGCCGACGCCATGCCCGTGCGGTGAGTTCCGCCCTGGCAATGGACCAGCACCGGCCGCTCGGCCTCGCCGCACAGCCGCACGAATTCGGCCAGCGAATCGGGGTCGGGCAGGCGGTTCTTCGACCACTGCAGGCTGTGGTGCTCGACGCCCGCGGCGGCGCAAACGGCCGTTTCCTCCCGATACCAGGCCTCTTCCGGGTGTTCGCCGCGCAGGTTGATCACGGTTCGGATGTCGTGGCGCTCGATCACCCGTTCGAGGTGCTGCGGATCCAGTTGACCCGAGCGGTAGAAGGCCTGCGGCTCCACGGTCCGGAAATTGCCGTTGAGCAGGGCGCATCCCTCCGCCCCCGCCAGCACCGTCAAGACCAGCACCCATCGCACCGCCCGTTGACCGAGGGATTGGGAAAACACCTTCGCCTCCTGCCTTCACCGCGTTCGATCGGGTAACAAGGCTCTACCCACTACCATACTCGCGAGGGCACGTTCCACTTCGCGCCACGGAAGCGCGTGAGGCGTCCCGCGCGAAATGCTATGATCTCCGGACCGAAACCTGTGCCCGTCCTCGCGCCGGGTCCCCCTCCCTCCCCCGCTCGAAACGCGAGAAGAGGAGCCGGATCCACGGCAAGCGGCGCGGAACGAAGAGGAGACCCTGCGGCACCGGCCGCCCCCGTGACCCAAATGGACTCACCCGCCGAGACAACCGCACCCGCGCTAAGGCGCGACCTGCGCCTGGTCGATGCCGTCGGGATCGGTCTGGGCGCCATCATGGGCGCGGGCATCTTCGTGGTGACGGGCGTGGCGGCGGGCGTGGCCGGGCCGGCCTTCATCGTGGGACTCGCCCTGGCGGCGGTGGCGGCGGGGTGCAACGCCCTGTCGTCGGCCCAGTTGGCGGCGACCTACCCTCGGTCCGGCGGCACCTACGAATACGGCTACCGGGTGCTTCACCCGTGGCTGGGTTTCGCCGCGGGCTGGATGTTTCTGTCCAGCAAGCTCGCGGCGGGTGGCGTGGTGGCCCTGGGTTTCGCGAGCTATCTGGCCGAATTGGTGCCGGGGCTGCCTGCGCGCCCCGCGGCGGTCGCGGCCGTGGCACTGCTCACGGCGCTCAACGGCTTCGGCATCCGCAAGGCCGGCCGCCTGAACACCGTCATCGTGTCCGTCACCGTGGCGGCCCTGGGATACTTCGTCGTCGCGGGCGTGCCGGCCTTCCGCACGGAAAACCTCGTCCCTTTCGCGCCGGAAGGCGTCTCGGGCGTCATGCGGGCCGCCGCCCTTCTCTTCTTTGCCTACACCGGCTACGCCCGCGTGGCCACCCTCGGCGAGGAGGTTCACGACCCCGGCCGCACCATTCCCCGGGCCATCGTGCTGTCGCTAGGCATCTCGGCGCTGCTCTATCTCGCCGTGGCCGCGGTGGCCCTGGGCGCGGCGGGCGCTCCGGCCCTGGCCGAGACCGCTTCGCCCCTGGGCCGGGCCGCGCGGACCTTCCCCCTGCCCGGCGCTTCGTGGGCCGTGGGCATCGGGGCCGTCACCGCCATGCTGGGCGTCCTTCTGAGCCAGATCCTCGGCATCAGCCGCATGATGCTCGCCATGGCCCGGCGCCGAGACCTTCCCCGAGCGCTGGACCACATCCACCCCCGCTACGGCGTCCCGGGCCGCAGCGTCGCGCTGACGGGACTCATCGTCGCCGTGATCGCCCTCGTGGGTCGGCTGGACCTCATCGCGGCCGGGGCGTCCTTTACCATCCTCGTATACTACGCCATCACGAACCTCGCCGCGTTGCGCATGAACGCCCGGGACAAGCGGTATCCCGACGCCGTGCCGGCACTGGGACTGGCCCTGTGCCTCCTCCTCGCCGTTTCCCTCGACGCGAAGACCCTGCTTTCCGGCGCCGCCCTCCTCGCCGCCGGGTTCGTCGCTCGGGCCGCGCTGCGACGCGGCAAGCCCGAGGAAACCTCGTCGTGAAGGGTCGTGAAAGCGGCATGCCGGAGGAAGCCCTTTGGCGGACCTTCTTCGATCCGCCTCACATTCTCAAACGGCTGGGCCTGAACGCGCGCACCCGAGACGTCGCGGAACTGGGCTGCGGCTACGGAACCTTCACCATCCCCGCCGCGGGCGTCGTTTCGGGTACTGTGTATGCCCTGGACATCGAGCGGGAAATGCTCGATGCCACGCAGCGTCGGGCCGAAGCGGAGGGCGTCGTCAACGTGCGGCCGATCCACCGCGATTTTATCGCCGACGGCACCGGGCTCCCGGACGCCTCGGTGGATTTCGTACTGTTGTTCAACATCCTGCACATCGAAGAGCCCGTGCAATTGCTTCGGGAGGCGGCCCGGATCCTGGTCCCCGCCGGGCGCGTCGGCATCCTCCACTGGAACCACGATCCCACGACGCCGCGGGGACCCTCGATGGCCATCCGACCCCGGCCGGAACAGTGCATCGGCTGGGCCCGGGCGGCGGGTTTCCGCTTCTCGCACGAGCCGATCCTGCGATTCCCTCCCTACCACTACGGCATGACAGGCATCAAGCGAACCGACCGCGAAGTCCCCGATTTCCCGCCCTGAGACGGTTTCGGTTCCGCGGCGAATGCAGTATAGTGTCTCAACCACGGTTCGGGAACGACGATCCGGTACACAGGATTACTCTCCGGCCTATGCAGAAGATATCGGTTCCGGCGGCGGCACTGGCGCTGGTCGCGGCGCTGGCCGGCGGCACGGCAGGGGCGTCCGAGGGCAATCAGCTCCTGGGTACGGGACCCATCCAGGAAAGCCTTGCGGGCGCGGGGGCGGCGGCCGCGGAAGACGCCACGTGGGCCGTGCTCAATCCGGCGGCGCTGGTCGACGTCGAGAAGCGCCTCGACGTCTATCTCATGTACCTCTACCTCGATCGCCGGCTGGAACCGGAGGGTCTGGGGCTGGTGTCGAACAAGTTCGCCGGCGAGATGTCGGACACGCGCCCCGAGATCTTCCCCAGCTTCGCCGTGGCCTGGCCTCGGGGCCGCGGCGTCTTCGCCTTCGGCATGGTGGGCGTGGAAGGCGACGCGGTGGACTTCGACCAATCCCGAAGCACCCTGGGGCGGCTTAGGAACGCCGACCGGCGCTCCGCCCTCGAGGTGGCCATGGTGCCCTTCGCCTACGCCCACCGCTTCGACAACGGCTGGGCCGTCGGCGCCGCCTTCCTCGGCGAGGTGGGACGGATCCGCTCCGATTCGCTCACGCTGCGCCTGCGTCCGACCCGGGGCGATTACGAGTGGGACTGGACCCTCGGCTACGGCTGGCAGATCGGCGTGTACAAGCAATGGGAACGGTGGGGCTTCGGCGCGTCGTACCGGTCGCGGCAGGACCTCGAGGCCTTCGAAAAATACAAGGACCTCACGCGCTTCTCCATCGACCTTCCGCCCCAGTTCCAGGCGGGCGTGGCCTATCGCATCCGACCCGAGCTCGAATTGCTCGCCGATTACAAGTACATCGGCTGGACCGAGACCAAGCAGTTCGGCGAGAAGACCATTCCCTGGGGCGGCCTGGACTGGGACGACCAGCACGTCGCCAAGCTCGCGGCCATCTGGCGCGTCGGCCCCCGGTGGACCCTGCGCGGGGGCCTGTCCTACGGCGAGTCGCCCCTCGACAAGAAGGTGGTCTTCGTCAACGCCCATTTCCCGGCCGTGGCCGAGATGCACGCCGCCTTCGGATTCAGCTACCGCCGGAGCGACCGGTCGGAGTTCCACTTCAGCTACGAGCACGCCTTCAAGAAGGAGATGACCGACAACGGCCGGGGCGGCCTGTTCTCCTTCGTCGGGCAGGGCAGCCGCGTGTCGATGGAGCAGGATTTCTTCGGCCTGGGCTACACCTACCGGTTCTGATCCGCATCGGGCCCGGAGCCGCAGACGCCCGCGGCCTTCAGCGCCCGCGACACGTAGTCCGAGAATCGCGCGTCCATGCCCATGGACTCGGCGAACCCGGTCTCCTGCCGGTAGAGGTTGTTGAGGGAGCGCTCGATGCCCGCGTCGCCGCCCGTGAAGGCCTCGATGAGCTCGCGCCACCGCCGGGCCAAAGGCGCCACCCGCGGGTCGTCCGGCTCGATGCCCTGTTCGAGGGCGGCGCGCATGCCGTCCATCACCTCCTGCCAGTCGCGCTCGGCCTGACGCATCCCTTCCTCGCCGTAGGCCTCCGCCCGCTTGCGGAGCGTCTCGAGCTGCTCGGGGGTGTAGTATTTCTCCACGTTATTCATCCATCGTGTCTCCTGAAGAATGAGAAACAGGTCCTCGGCCGACACCGCCTGCCGGCCTTCCAGCCGCGCCGCCACGGCTTCCAGATGCGCCCGGGCCTCTTCAAGGACGGCGATTTGGCGGCGCAGGCGCTCGGCATGTTCCCGGAACACCTCCGGGGCCGAGAGGCGGGAACCGTCCAACAGCCCGCGGATTTCCGCCAGAGGAAACCCCAGTTGCTTAAGCGAGAGCACCTGCTGCATGCGCACCAGGTCGTCGGTCGTGTAGAGCCGGTAACCGCCTTCGCTGCGCATCGACGGTTTCACCAGTCCCAGGTCGTCGTAGTGGTGCAGGGTCCGCACCGACAGCCCCGTCCGTTTCGACACCTCGCCGACTGTCCAGGGTTCCGGCTTCATGGGCCCTCCTTTCGTCTCAAGCGTACAGCCTCACGTTGCGTGAGAGTCAAGGAGTGATCATGAGAAAGAAAAAAGGAATGGAAGTGGCTTGAGCATTTCGCCCAAGCCACTGCTCCTGGCCGGGATCGGCCAAGTCACGTAGGATCTAGTTGTCGCAGAGGGTCCGGGCCAGGGCGGCCATTTTTTTGCTTCCGTCGGCGGCGGCGTCGAAGCCGTCGTCGATGCGGGCGCCCTGGTACTTCTCGAGTTTGCCTCGTTCAGCCAGAGTGTGGAGGGGCGTCCCTTCAATAAGGGCCGTGCCGGAGGCCTGGTAGGTATCGAAGGGCAGGGACTCGATGAACCGCCGCGTGTC
>CAYVOE010000315.1:3182-6337 GCA_964452795.1 uncultured Nitrospiraceae bacterium | reverse complement strand
GACGCCGAAGTCGTATTCCGGCAGCCACTGCCAGGCGCCGTAGACCTTCACGCCCCGGTAGTCGCGGTAGCCCTGGGCATCGATGCCCGATTCGCCCCGCACGGCCGAGGCCGCCATGCGGGTCAGGGGGCGGGCGTCGACGGGCAGCGCGGGGACATAGCCGCGGGTGGTGTTGCCGCCGGGGTCGCGGAGGACCGTGCCTTCGGCGACGGGGGTGTCGTCGGGAAAGCGGCTGCCGGCCAGCACCTGGGCGCGCCGGTCGAAGGCGTAGGTGTGGCCCGTGCGGCCGAATCGGGCCGCCGAAAGGATCTCGGAGAATTCGCTGCGGGGGGCGATGCGGAACACCAGGGCCGCCACGGGGGCGGAATCGCGTCCCGGCACGGGCGCGGCGGCCAGGATCCAGGGTCCTCCGGCCGAGTCGCCGTATCCCGCGATGAGCTCCGACGCCGGGTAGGGTCGAGCCGCCCGGGTCCGGCCCTGGAAGACGTCGGCGAGGAACTCGCGGCCCCGCGGCGTCAGCCTCAGGCCCGTCATTTCGGCGTCGGGATGGGCGGACAGGATCAGGCCGGCCGGATCGACGAGGGAGTATCCGGCGTAGTTCGGGTCGTCGATGACCCGGCCGAGGGCCTCGCGCAGTATCGATTGCGCCTTCGCCGTCCGAAGGGCCTGCGGCCCGGCTTCGGCCGCCTGGATGAGTTCTTCCACCACGGGCGGCAGGAAGGGCTGCTCGGCCCAGGCCTCGACGAAGCCGCGCTCGTTGTCGAACCACAGGTCGAGGGCGGTTACGTGGGCCCGGAGGATGGACTCCAGGTGGGTGGTGGTGACGTCTACGAGGGACTCGTGGACGGCGTGGCGCGCCCAAGCCCCGATCACCAGGAGCGCCAGGCCCACGCCGACGGCGATGCGCCAGGGACGGCGCCGCGGGTCGGGCGGGGGGCTCTCGCGGCGGAATACGCCTTCGGGAGGCGTAATTCGCCGGGACGGAGCGGCGAGATTTCCCGCCGCGTCTCTGGAGGACGAAGGGGAATGCCCTCTGTCCGGTTTGTTCACGAGGCCCCCTTTGTCCAATCGCATCGGTACGAGCCGGGAAACCCGGCGAAACACGGATCGCTCAGGCCGGAACGGCGCTGCGTTCCTGCAAATAAGCCCTCAGGGCGTCGCGCCAGTCGGGCATGATGTCGAGCCCCTGTTCCTGGAGGCGCTTGTTCTGGAGCACGGAATAGTTGGGCCGCTTCACGGGCGACGGGAACTCGTCGCTGGTGGTCGGCGACAGCTTCACGGGTGTGGAGGTCTCGGCGAAGACCGCCTCGGCGAAATCGTACCACGAACAGTGGCCGTTGCAGGTGGCGTGGTACACGCCCGGCTTGCCCCGTTCGGCCAGGACCCGCAACTGCCGCGCGAGCGCCACGGTGTAGGTGGGGGTGACGTACTCGTCGGTGACGACGCGCACCTCTCCGCGGGTGGCCGCGAGGTGGAGCATGAGCTCGACGAAGTTCATGCCGTCCTTGGCGCGGCATTTCGCCGTGCCGTAGAGGCCCGAGGTGCGCACGATGCAGTGGTTCGGGCACTCCGCCGCGATGAGGTGCTCGCCCGCCAGCTTGCTGGCCGCGTACACGCTGAGGGGCGCCGGCATGTCGTCTTCGGTGTAGGGGCGGGTGCCGCCGTAGCCGAAGACGTAGTCCGTGCTGATGTGGATGAGGCGGGCCCCCGCGGCGTGGCAGGCCATGGCGAGGTGAAGGGCGCCCGTGGCGTTGACCGCAAAGGCCACCTCGGGATGCTGCTGGCACCGGGGCACGTTGTGTGCGGCGGCGGTGTTGATGACGACGTCGGGGCGCAGGGCCTCGATGTGCCGGCGGATGTCCTCCGGCCGGGTGAGGTCGAGGGCCAGGTCCGCGCCGTCGATGTCGGCGGCGTAGAGCTCGACGTCGTGGAAGACGCGGCACACGTCGGTGCCCAATTGACCGGCGGCGCCGATGACGAGCGTTTTCATGGTGTGGAATCCTCCCGACGCGCCGCTAGGTGCCGGCCAGTATCTGTTTCTTGAAGGTCCGGATGTTGTAGTACTCGTCGTTCGAGAAATCCCCGTAGGAATCGAGGTGGCGGTAGAGGCTGTCGACCATGTCGGGGATGGAGTACTTGGGGAGGAACCCGAGGTAGGTCCGGGCCTTGTCGCAGGTGACCTTGTAGTTCCGGAAATCCTGGAGGTTGTTGACGGTGACGGTGACCTTCTTGCCGGTAAGGGACTCGACTTCCTCCTTGACCATGTCGGCCACGGCGCCCACGGTAAAGTTGTCGTAGGCCACGTTGAAGACGCCGCTGATGCTGGAATCGGCCTGGACCGCCCGCAGGAAGGCCGCCGCCGTGTCGCGCACGTCGAGGATGGGCCGCCAGATGGAGGGGTTGTTGACGGTGATTCGCCCTTCCACGATGGCCGCGCGGAACATGGTGTTGACGATGAGGTCGAAGCGCATGCGCGGGCTGTAGCCGCACACGGTGCCCTGGCGCAGGGCGATGGTCGAGAATCCGTCGCAGGCGAGCTGCAAGACGCCCCGTTCGCCCTGGAGCTTCGAGATGCCGTAGGGGTAGCCGCAGGTGACGGGCGACTCCTCGTCGTACAGCTCGTTCACGGTGTAGCCGTAGACGGAGCACGACGAGGCGTAGACGAACCGCTTCACGCCCGCCTTCTTGGCGATGAACCCCAGGTAGGACGGCAGGGCGCCGTTTTCGATGAAGTTCTTGGCCGGACTGAACTCGGCCATGGGATCGTTCGACAGGCCCGCCAGGAAGATGACCTGGTCGTAGCCCTCGAAATCGCCCTCTTCGAGGGTGAACAGGTCGCGGGGGATGACGTTGGTGTTTTCGGGAAGGTGATTGCCGAACCAAAGGGAATCGACGACGTCAACTTCGTAACCGTGTTCCTGCAGAATGGGCACCAGGACGGACCCGATAAAGCCCGCTCCACCGGCCACCATGATCTTCATATGCGTGCGTACTCCGTTTCGTTTGAAAGTGGGATGCGGCGCGGCGAAAGATACGGGGAAACGCCGCTGCATCCGTTCTCGTGTGCGGGTGCGATGCCGGCGGCGCGCACGGCACCTTTTCATGCAAACCTAACCCCGGCACACGCCCGCGTATGATAGCAGTGCCCCCGCGCC
>CAYVOE010000315.1:0-3172 GCA_964452795.1 uncultured Nitrospiraceae bacterium | reverse complement strand
ACGCGGAAAGCGTGACGCGACCTGGGCGTGTCGCTCAAGACAAATCAACGGGAATCCGCAAAAATGACCCCGGCCGGGACGGCCAGGCCACGCTAGTTCGTCGGCTCGAGGGCGCGCAGGCGCAGGAGGGCGCCCCGGTGCTGGGGGAAACGGTCCGCCAGGGCGTGGTAGACGCGGCGGGCTTCCTCGGGTTTGCCGTCGAGCTCGAGGCGCAGGCCGCGGTAGTACTCGAGGTCGGGATGGGCGGCGCCGCGTTTGCGGGCCTCGGCAAAGGCCGCGAAGGCGGAATCCCACAGGCCGAGCTCGAAGAGGCGGCGTCCGGCGGCGTAGTAGTCGCCGGCGGCGCCGGAGGTCGGCTCGAGTTCCGCCGCGGTGCGGGCGTTCTGTCCGGCGGGCTGGGCGAACCAGTAGCGGTCAAAGGCGCCCCGGGCGTCTTCCAGCCGTCCTTCGCGCAGGGCCCAGCGGGCCATCCAGAGGTGGATCTCGGAGGACGGGGGCGCCTCCCGGGCGAACCGTTCCGCGCGCGCCCGGTCGTTGTTGACCACGGCCACGTAGGCCCGCGTCTCCGGGGGCGCATCGAGGCCGTTTTCCCGGAGGCGGCGGTACAGATCTTCCGACACGCGGGGAAGCCCCACCAGGTCTTCGCGAAAGGCCCCGACGAGCTCCTCGGCCACGTGAGGATGGAGCCGGAGGGCCAGGAGGAGCCGGTCTTCGCAGGCGGCCACGGCGCCCTGGGCGTGGAGGGTGCGGGCCTCGGCGAGCCGCGACAGGGCCTCGCGGCTCGAGGCGATCCGGGCGCCGTAGTGGCGTCCGACCGCGACGAATGCAACGGCGGCCAGGAGGAGAATGAGCCACAGTCCCGCGCAGCGGAGCAGATACCGATGGATGCGGCGGGTCCGGCGCGGGTCGGCGTCGGCGGCAATCCGGCGATGGGCGGCGGGGGTCGTCATGGTCAGTAGGCCTGCCTCGGGTTGAAGACGACGGGCAGGGTGCGGAACAGGATCTTGAGGTCGAGCCACAGCGACCAGTTCTCGATGTAGGCGATGTCGAGGGCGACCATCTGGTCAAAGGACAGCAGGCTCCGGCCGCTGACCTGCCACAGGCCGGTGATCCCGGGCCGGATGTGGAGCCGGCGCAGGTGCCATTCCTTGTATTCGCCCACTTCGTAGGGAATGGCGGGCCGGGGTCCCACCAGGCTCATTTCGCCGCGGAGCACGTTGATCAGTTGGGGCAACTCGTCGATGCTGGTTTTCCGGATGATCTTGCCCACGCGGGTGATGCGCGGGTCGTCGGTCAGTTTGAAGACCGCCGGCCCTTCCTCGTCGTCGCCCGTGGCGGCCTCGGCCTTCTGGATCAATTGACGGAGGTACTCGCGGTGGACGCTGTCGTCGGCGTCGCTTCGCATGGACCGGAATTTCAGCATGCGGAAGGTGCGTCCGTTGAGGCCGACGCGCTCTTGCACGAAGAAGACGGGGCCCTTGGAGTCGAGCTTGATGAGGATGGCGGCCAGGAGCATGACGGGCGACGCCACGAGGAGGATCGCCGCGGCCCCGGCGATGTCGGTCAGGCGCTTGAGCACCTGGGGCGCGGTGGCGTAGAGGCTGAGGTTGCGCACGCGGAACAGGGCCAGGTCGCCCACCATTTCGGGCTCGGTGTCGGTGCGGAAGTAGGGTTGGAACGGGACAATCATCTTCAAATCGACGCCCATCTGCCAGCAGGTGCGGGCCGTTTCGAGGCGTTGCGGGGCGGAAAGGGCCTCGGGATCGACGGCCAGCACGAGGGCGTCGAGGCGGTGGCGGTTGATGAGGGCCGGCAGGTCTTCGAGGGAACCGAGGCAGGCCGGCGCGGGGTCGTCGTCGGGCGGCGCGGTGCCCGGTGCGAGGATCAGACCGGCGAAGTCGTATTCGATGAGAGGCGAATGGAAGGCCTCGAGGACCTCGGCCGCGGCCTCGCCCCCGTAGACCACGGCGAGGCGCTGCCGTCCCACGCCGAGGGCGCGCAGCGCCAGGGCGCCGATGAGGAGGCCGGAATGGACGAGGAGCACGCCCAGGAAGGTGAGTCCCGTGTTGAAGAACAGGAACAGGTGCGGGACCTGCAGCGCCCTTTGGAGGGGCGGTCCGTAGCCCAGCGTCAGGAGCGCCAGGCCGCCCAGGGCGAGGAGTGTTCCTTTGAACAGGGTGCCCGTCGCCGCGAAGGGCCGTGTTTCGCCCGCCCGGGCGCCGTAGAGACCCAGGCCGTTGAATATGAGGATATGGAGAGCGGGAGACACGATGAGGATGGGCAGCACCGGGGCAAATTCGGGCGTTCGGGGCAGGGCCCGCAGCGCGGCGAGGCGGCCGGAAAAGAGGCCCTCGCCCAGGTCCGCGCCCGAGGGCCATCCGCTCATCATGAGATAGGCCACCGCCACGGCCAGCATGGAAACCGCGGCCTCGCCCACGACCTCGAGCAGCACGAGGATGAGCCGCCGGCCCCGGCGACCCCGGAACGGCGACGCGGCCCAACTCGCCGGGTCGGTCGTCCCGGTCCGGGCCTCCCGGCGGTTCCGGGTTCGAGTCGCAGGCATCTGGGCTTTCACGACGGCTGAGTTGTCTCCCGCGGACGTATGAGGGCTGCGGCGGGGTCTCCGGGCGCTTGCCCGTGCCCGCACCGTGCGATCGGACGAAAAGTATCGTAGTCGCCCGTTCGGACCCAGTCAACCCGACGCGCCTTGACTGCCCTCCCCCCCCGTGTTAGCATTCGGCCTTCATCTTTACCGATGGCTTCGGCGAGCCGCGAGGACGGGCCCCGACAGGGGTCTCGGGTTTGAGCGGAAGGAGTAAACGGCACCGATGCTGCGCGTGGGTGTGGTCGGGTACGGCTACTGGGGACCTAATCTGGCGCGGAATTTCAGCGGGAACGAACGATGCCGCCTGGCGCGCATCGCGGACCTGTCGGAGGCGCGCCGTGCCGCCGCCGCGTCGACCCACGGAGGCGTGGAGGTCGTCGCCGATCCCGCGGAAGTCGTCCAGGCGCCCGACATCGATGTGGCGGTGATCGCCACCCCGGTCTTCACCCATTACGAGCTGGCCAAGACGGCGTTGGAAAACGGCAAGCACGTGTGGGTGGAGAAGCCGATGACCTCGACGGCGGACCAGGCCCAAGAGCTGATCGATCTCGCCGAGGCGCGGAGGCT
>CAYVOE010000314.1:0-6343 GCA_964452795.1 uncultured Nitrospiraceae bacterium | reverse complement strand
GACTGCGCTCGATGCGCTCATGAGCCCTACCCCTCCCCGTCATTGCGAGGAGCGGGCCCCCGGGGTTGGACCTCGCTCGGGTGCCTCTGACTACATGTGTACCCTGACCGTTCAGGGGCGCATACACATAAGCGACGCGGCAATCTCACCCGTGGTAAGACTTCGCATCTTAGTCAAAGGCTCATGTGAGATTGCCGCGTCGCTCCGTCCTCCGCGTCTACAGACGGCATAGGCGGAACCGACGTAAGACCTCCTCCCGCAAGCACTCGCACATGGGTCCGCTCCTCGCAATGACGGGGAGGGGTACCCTCACATCCCCGTCCAGCGCAGTCCTCGTCGTCGTGCGTGGGTAGGCAATGGCTCATGAACGCATCGAGCCCAAACCTCGTAGTCCTACAACGTACGGGGCGGCAGGCGAGATGGCCGCCCCGCGGGGCGAGCGCGCGGGGATGGTCCGGGGGGTGGTCCGGGTGCGCGTGCAGGCGTCGGACACCGAGAGCCGCGTCCACGCGGTGCGGAACGCCGCGTTTCTGCCTTGACTCGGAAAAAGGCGTTCGTTATATTGTGTCCGTCGTTCCGTTATAGAGAAACACCAAATGCAGCGTGCCGGGCATGAAACGAAGTTGAGGCGCTCCCCGGGATGTACACCAACCCTGGCCCCGGATCCGGTTCCGGTCCCTCTGAAAATGGCCTCGGTTCGCGTCTTTCCGCCTTACACTCCGGTGTTTTCCAAAGGTGTTTCCCGTCGGCCCTCGCTCGTCCCGTTTCCTCTTGCCCCTCGAGGGGGAGACGCCGGCGCGACTCCCACCGCGGCTTGTGCCGAAGGAGGTGACCCTACCTCAAATCTTGCAGTCCCCGAAGGCGATCTTCTGTTCATGGGAGACCGTCTGCGCCGCATCCGCATCCGAAATTGGAATCATCCGAAGCAAGGAGCGAACGAATGAGTAGGGCGCAACACCGAGGATTTACGCTGATCGAACTGTTGGTGGTGATCGCCATCATCGGCATCCTGGCGGCCATACTGCTGCCGGCCCTGGCCCGCGCGCGGGAGGCGGCCAACCGCGCTTCCTGCCAGAACAACCTCAAGCAATTCGGAATCATCTTCAAGATGTTCGCCGGCGAGAACAAGGGCACCTGGCCGGGCAAGAATCGTTATCTCATCGGCATCCATTCCGGCTACAGCTTCGCCTTTGACGCCCAGACCCTCTATCCCGAGTACTGGACCGATCCGGCCGTCGCCCGGTGCCCCTCCGATTCGGGCGGCGACTGGCTGGGCAACGTGTACAAGATCGAGTCGGACTTCCCCGCCCAGATAAACCGTCTGGCCAAGTCCGTCGGCGGCACGGCCATCCAGCGGGAGGTCTGCCTGAACTCGAAGCTTTCGGTGCCCCTGTCCTACTGCTACGTCCCCTGGGCCATATCCACCCTTTCCCAGGCCAACGACATCGTGGATTCCCAGTTCGACTACCTGTACACGCGCAGACCGGTCTGCGGCTCCCTGGGCGTGCAATACGCGGCCACCTATCTCTCCCAGGATCTGGCCGCCGTCGATCCCTCGTGCCAGACCCAGATCGACTCGCCGGTCCAGCCCTTCCACCTGCTGGTTCCCACCTGCGACGGCAAGACCCTCAACGAGCTGGGCTCCATCGCCAGCTACTGGAGCACCGTGGCGGGCTGGAACGGAGACGACGACGGGTCGCCGCTGCCGACGACGTACCAGCGCCTGAAGGAAGGGATCGAGCGGTTCTTCATCACCGACATCAACAATCCCGCCGCCGGCGCCAGGGCCCAGAGCAGCATCTTCGTCATGTGGGACGCCTTCGTGCAGGGCCATACGTACTACGGAAGCTTCTTCCAGAACGCGACCGAACAGGGTTCGTTGCGGTTCAACCACCTGCCGGGCGGGTCCAACGTGCTCTACATGGACGGCCACGTCGAGTTCATCAAGCTGGGCCAGAAGGCGCCCGTTCAGCTTCGCGCCCCGGCGGCGAATTCCGCGGCGAGCCTGCCCACGCTTCCCGGTGGCTACACCTACTGGCAGTGGAATCTCAGCACCATCGGCGGCATGGGCTGATTCGATTACCCGCCGTCGTGTCAACGGAACCGCCGTGCCTTTCTCGGCCGGCCCGGGACGTCGGATTTCCCGGGCCGGCCCTCTTCGCGCACGGACGGTTCGAGACAGGCCGGCGGCGGATGGTATAAGGAGACACCGAACGATGCGAATGGGTTGGTGCGCGGCGGCGTTGCTCGCGGGCGCCGCACTGCTGAGCGGCGGATGCGGTTCAAAGACCGTAACCGTGGAATCGCAAGGAGGGACCCAACCGGAGCTGACTCCGGAGCAGCAGGCCGCCATTGACGAGCTGAACCGGACGAAGTTCGGTCCCCTCACGGTGCCCGGAACGAACGAGCCCATGCCGGGGACGCTGCCCGTGGCACCGCCGGACGCGGCGCCGGAGTAGTCCACAACGCGGCGGGTGGCCCGCCGAAATACGTTTTTTGGGTAGTGAAGCATGTGTTGACAGGCTGTCGCGGGCGCGAACTCCGATGCGTCGCGCCGCGACGGCTCTTCTTGCGGTAATGCGCGTTGCAGGGGGATATTGATGAACCGGTGGTCCATACTTTCAGCGGCTCTTCTCTCGGGAATCTCGGCATTGACGCTTCAATCGAAGGCGGAATCTCCGGCTCCCGAGATGTTCGACATCGGTCCCTTCGCCCGGGTGGCGACGTGGGACCCGGGCAGAACCTACGGAGCCCTGGCCACACGCCTGGTGAGGACCTTCGCCGAGGAGTTCCGCGCGGAAGACATCTACACCGAGCGCGACCTCGTGCCGGACGAAGCGGGCCGCTATACGGTGCCGGTGGACGAACACGGCCGCGGCTGCATCGGCCTGCAATGGATGGAGCGGCGCCCGGTCGCGCGGATCGAGCTCGAGTTCGCCGACCCCGCAGCCGTGCCGCTCACCATCGGCGTGCAGGTGCAGCGGTGGGACGAGCACGAGAAGGTGCCTTATCCCGTGGACCACGGCACCCCGTGGCAGGGCGACTGGGTGACGCTGCCGGGCAAGATCGAGGAGGAGGGGACCGTCTGGCGCTTCGAGGTGGACCCCGAACAGTTCCCCGAAGACCAGATCGACATTCGCAAGATTCGCTGGACCTTTCCTCCGACTTCGCACCCCATCGTGGTGAAGCGCCTTGCCGCGTTTATCGCTACGCCCCTCGCCGAGACGGAGGTGTCGGTTGCCCTCGAGAGGCCCCTTGCCGGCAGGACGGGCGAGATCGAGGCCTACAACGCCGAATGGATCGATCCCGCCGCGCCGGCCAAGTCTCATGTGCGGACCTGGGACCTCGGGGCGCCCATGCGCCTGAAGCTCCGCGCCCCCGCCGGCGACGACCGGACCGGCCTCGACAAGCTGAGTTCGGGCCGGCTTTGGGTGCGCCTGCCGACGGGCGACTTCGCGGTGGCTCTCGATGACCTGGTCCGGGAAGGACGGATCTACGTGCCCGCCCACGGGTTCTACGCCGCCGTGGCCCCCGATCCCATCGGTCTGGCGGCCCACAAGAAGAGCCTCGAAGGCCGCAAGACGGTCCTGGAACGGGTGCGCGAGATGCCCGACCAGACCCGCGAAACCGCCTGGAACGCCGTCTTCGATCCCGCCTTGAGAACGTCTCCGACCATGCTGTCCCTCGCCAACGACAACCGGAAATGCGTGGTTCAGCGCACGGGCGAGACGGAGTGGCTGACCCTGGCCATCAAGCCCGACCTGTTCGCAAATCGCGTCCACTACGAGCAGCGCGACACGCCCCTGGTGCTGGGAAAGAACACGGCGCCCCACGCCGAAGGCGAGACGGGCGACGCCCTGCGCATCGGCGATACCACCTACGACCGCGGGCTCGGCCTCCACGCGAAGGGAGAGCTGCGGATCCGGCTCGACGGCGAATACGAACGGTTCCGGGCGGTGGCGGGCCTCCAATGGACGGGCGGACAGGGCCCCGGCTCGGTCACCCTGGACATCGAGGTCGACGGAGAATCCCGATTCTCGAGCGGATTGCTGACGGAGACCGACGCGCCCCGCACCATCGACGTGCCGCTTTCCGGCGCCCGCGAACTGACCCTGCGCATCGGCGACGGAGGCGACGGCATCACCTGCGACATGGTGGTCCTCGCCGATGCAGGCTTTCAGCGCGCCGGCGGGCCCGATTTCGAGCATCTCGACGAAATCCTGTCGGACGATGGGGGAGAGGAACTCGAGCGTCACCTCGACGGCGATTGGCTACCGGCTCCCGTCATCGAGCGGCGCCGAGGTTCCCTGGCCTCCGTGCAGCGGACCTACGTGGTGCCGTTCGACAACAGCGGGCTCGAGTCGGATCCCCTGGGCGTCTGCGAGAAGCCCCTGGCCGTGATGGAGTTCCGCCTCGAGAACCGCGGCGACCGGCCCGTCCCCGTCACGCCGAAGGTCATCTTCAGCATCACCAAGCAGCGCCCGGGCTTCGCCGAGCTCCAGGTGCCGGGCGATTTTGTAGCCCATACCGAACTCCGAACCGTGCCCGAAGGCGTCATCGTCTGCGAAGGCGACACCCTGCGCGCCTTTGTCGCCATCCACGACGACTCCCTGCAGGTCGAGACGGCGCCCGGCGAACTGCGCTTCTCGGGCGAGTTGCCCGCGTCGTCTGCGGCACGCTTCACCGTCTACGTGCCGGAGTGGGACGTGTCCCCGGACTCCTACGCCGAGCTGGCCAAGCCGGACGCCTTCGACGCTTTGAGCCGGTACTGGGAACGAATCTTCAGCGACTCCCTCCAGGTGGACCTGCCCGATCCGTTCCTTAACGATCTGATCCGCGCGTCGCAGGTGCACTGCATGCTGGCCACGTGGAACGAGGACGACGGCGCAAAGCTGGTGCCTCACATCGCGTCCATCTATCCGCCCCTCGAGAGCGAGGCCAACGCCATCATCCGGGCCATGTATTTCTTCGGCCACGAGGACTACGCGCGCCGCGCCTTCGACTATTACATTGGCAACTACACCGAAGCGGGTTACCTGCAGACCGTCTACACCCTGGTGTCCACGGGCTGGCATCTCCAGACCGTCGCCGAATTCCACCGGTTCGCCCCGGACAGGGCCTGGCTCGAGCGCCATGCGTCGGAACTCGCCCGCGCCGCCCGGTGGATCGTGGGCGAGCGCGCCAAGACCATGCAGGTGCCGGGCGACGGGCCGAAGCCGCCCGAGTACGGCCTTGCGTCGCCCTACAACCTCGCCGACTGGGGGGCCTACGCCTACTACTTCGCCGGCAACGGCTACTTCTACGCCGGCTTGAAAGGGGCCGCCGAACTGTTGAAGCAGGCGGGGCATCCCGAAGCGGAGGCCTTCGAGCGCGAAGCCGCCGACTTCCGACGGTCCATCCTCGACGCCTTCCGATGGAGCCAGGGACGCACCCCCGTCCGGCCCCTGCTCAACGGCGCCTGGGTGCCCGCGTCGCCCTCGCAGGTCCACGTCCACGGCAGCACCATCGACTATTTCTTCACCTCCGACAGCGGACGGTGCCAGGCTTACGACGTGGAGTTGGGCTCGCACCACCTCATTCCCCAGGGCGTCATCGACCTCGCCGCTCCCGAAGTCTCGTACATCCTGGACAGCCTCGAGGACATCGAGTTCCTGACGGAAGGCTTCCTGGCCTATCCCGCCGAGAAGACGCGTCGGGATTGGTTCAACCTCGGCGGATTCGGTCGGCTTCAGCCCTACTACTGCCGCAACGCCGAGATCTACGCCCTCCTCGACGACGTGAAGCCCTTCATCCGGGCGTACTTCAACACCTTCCCCTCCCTGGTCAATCCCGAAGACCTGTCGTTCTGGGAACATTTCGCCGCCCACGGCGCCTGGAACAAGACCCACGAGACCGCCTACTTCCTGCACCAGACCCGCGTGATGCTCGTGAACGAGCGCGGCAACGAACTGTGGCTCGCGCCGCTCATCACCGACCGCTGGCTCGAAGACGGAAAGACGATCTCCGTGACCAACGCCCCGACCCTATTCGGCACCGTCTCCTACCGCATCGAATCCCACATCGCCGACGGCCACATCGACGCCGAGATCGACGCCTCGGCCCTGAAGGGCGTCGAAGCCCTCGTCCTCCGCCTCCGCCACCCCGAGGGACGGAGCGTCCGTCAGATCACGGTGAACGGTCGGCCCCACACCGCCTACGACCCCGAAGAGCAAACCCTCCGCCTCGCCACGCCCCCCACCGGTCAAATCACCATCCGCGTGACCTACGAATAGCACCCCTCGCCTCGGCCCGTCCCCCGACACGGGACGGGCCGGGGGTCGGTCGATCATCAAAGGTTGGTACG
>CAYVOE010000313.1:0-6383 GCA_964452795.1 uncultured Nitrospiraceae bacterium | reverse complement strand
GCGGCCGCGTTCAGGAGCTCCTGGCCGGACCCAAGACTCAGGTCGAGGCCGGCGACCTCCTGGTGAAGCTCGCATAGGCCGGAGCAAGCCGCCGGCCGCCGAGTATCCGGCGTAACCGGCTAAGTATAAACAGCCGTAACCATTCTTCGCGGGTCGCGGAGCGTCTCTTCCTTTTCCCCGTACGCTCCGTGACTTCCGCATTGGAAAGCGTTTCCGCTCGCAACAGCTATGAATTCATCCTCCGTACCCGCTCAGGCCGGCTTCGATCTCGACCGAATCGTCCGGCAAACCTTTGTCCGCGAAGTGGACCACCACCCGGCGCTGCCCTCGACCAACGGCCGGGGCCTTGAACGGGCCCGGCGTCCCGAAACCGCCACGCCCCTCCTGGTGATCGCGGACACGCAGACGAAAGGCCGGGGCCGAGGCGCTCGGACCTGGTGGTCCGCGCCGGGTTCCCTGACCTTCTCCCTGGTCCTCGACCTGCAGGCGGCGCCGATAACGCCGTCCCAATGGCCGCGCATCGCCCTGGCGGCGGCGGTCGCCGTGTGCGACGCCCTGGAGGCCCGGGCGCCCGCGCTGCGGTTCGGCATCCGCTGGCCCAACGACGTGTGCCTGGGGACGCGCAAGGCCTGCGGGATCCTGCCGGAGCTCGAGGGCGTCGCCGGGCCGCGCCTCGTGCTCGGGGTGGGCATCAACGTCAACAACGCCATGGACGGCGCGCCGGAAGCGATCCGCGACCACGCCGTCTCCCTGCGCGACGCCACCGGTCGGGTCCACGACCTCACGGACGTGCTCGTTTGCGTGCTTCAGCAACTGGCCCTGCGACTGGGACAGCTTTCCGTGGGCGATCCCGAACTGCCCGACGCCTGGGCCCGCCGATGCCTGCTCCGCGGGGAAACGGTCCGCCTCTGGCTGGACTCGGATGAAGTGGTGGGCCAATGCGACGGCATCGACCCCGCCGGCGCCCTCCTCCTGCGCACGGAAGAAGGCAAACGCCGCTTCTACGGCGGCACCCTCGTCGATCCTTCCGCTTCGCCGTAGACGACCGGAGGTTTAGTTCTGCAGGACGGCGTTGATCACCACCTGCAGGTCTATTGCATTGGTGACCCCGTCTCCGGGTAAGAGCATTGCTTGAGGAACGCTTCAGCGAAGTCTTCCAGAGTCTCGCGGGTAAAACGCGCCGAAAGTCTCACATTGTCCAGTAATCGCCAAGATCGCATTGCGATGGTCCGGGCCTCGGGACATGAACCGCGTTCCTCGTTCGGGAGGGGGTTTCAGGGAGGACTTGCGGATTTTTTCGGGGGGCGGGGCTGTTTCAGAGGTGATGTCGCCGGGCCTTTCGTCGCGTCGAGGGATGGGGGCGGGCGACGGGGCCGAACGGCGGTTCGGCACCATCCTGAACCATGAAAAGCATGATTGGGAGAACGGCTGTGCGCATTAGCGAAGGATTGATCGGCGAGTTGGATTACGAGGCTGGTCAGACGCGCAGGGTGCTCGAGCGGGTGCCGGCGGATCGATTCGAATGGACGCCTCACCCCAAGTCCATGACGCTGGGGCGGTTGGCGTCGCACGTTGCGGAGATTCCGCATTGGACGGTGCCGGCGCTGAAGCAGGACGAGTTTGTGATGCAGCCGGGCGAGTACAAGCCCTGGCTGGCGGCCGATTCCGCGGAGCTGTTGCAGAAGTTCGAGGAGACGGTCCGGCAGTCGCGGGAGGCCCTGGACGCCTGCCCGGACGAGAAGTTCGGCGAGCCGTGGCAATTAAAGGCGGGCGACGAGCTGATTTTCGAGCTTCCGCGCATCGCCGTGTTGCGGAACATGGTGTTCAACCACCTGTATCATCACCGCGGGCAGTTGCTGGTGTATCTGCGGCTGCTGGATGTGCCCCTTCCGTCGGTGTACGGTCCCTCGGCCGACGAGCAACGGTAGGTCCGTCGGCGGCGGGGATTTTGCCTCGCTTGCCGGGGAAAACCTATAATACCGGCGGAAGCACTTCTATTTTTCGGCCTTTTCCGGGGGTAACGTGGGGCTGGCAAGATGCTGCGTCCTCTTGTCCGGCCCGGTTTCGAAGGGTCGCGGCCTGTCTTTGGCGGGCTCGGGCCCTTTGCGATTGTACGGTGGACGCAGCACGAGCCGAGCCGGTCCGGTGGGAGCCGGCCGCAGGGAGTAGACGATGGAGAAAGTGATCATTATCGGTTCCGGACCCGCGGGTTATACGGCGGCGCTGTACACGGCGCGGGCCAAGATGGAGCCGCTTCTGTTCGAGGGCGAGGTGAGCGCGGACGTGCTTCCGGGCGGGCAGTTGATGACGACCACGGAAGTGGAGAACTATCCGGGGTTTCCCAAGGGCATTACGGGCCCGGAAATGATGATGCTTTTCAAGGAACAGGCCGTGCGCTTCGGCACCCGCATCGAGTCGCTCACGGTGACGTCGGTGGACCTGTCCCGGCGTCCGTTCAAGGTGTTCGTCGGCGACCGCATGTGGGAGGCGCAGACCATCATCATCGCCACCGGCGCCAACGCCAAGTGGCTGGGGCTGCCGTCGGAGGAGCGGTTCAAGAACCGGGGCGTGTCGGCCTGCGCCACTTGTGACGGCGGTCTGCCGCGGTTCCGCAACAAGCCCATCGTGATCGTGGGGGGCGGCGACACGGCGATGGAAGAGGCCCTGTTCCTGGCGCGCTTCGGCAGCCGGGTGCACGTGGTTCACCGCCGCGACCAGTTCCGGGCGAGCAAGATCATGGCGGACCGCGTGCTGGCCCATCCCAAGATCACGCCGGAGTGGAATTCGGTGGTGGACGAGGTGTTGGGCAACAACGACGACGGCGTGACGGCGGTGCGCCTGCGCGACACCGTGACCGGCGCCACCCGGGAAATCCCCTGCGCCGGGATGTTTGTGGCCATCGGCCATAAGCCCAACACGGATCTGTTCCAGGGCGTACTGGACATGGACGAGAGCGGCTACATCAAGACCAAGCCGGGCAGCTCGTACACCAGCCTGGCGGGGGTGTTCGCGGCCGGCGACTGCCAGGATCACGTGTACCGGCAGGCGGTCACGGCGGCGGGCTCGGGCTGCATGGCGGCCATCGACTGCACCCGCTGGCTCGAGGCCCAGGAAGGGCAGGAGCCGCCCGTGTCTCAGGCCACGGCCGTGGCGAAGTAAAGGTTAAGAATCTCTCCGACTCAACGAACGAGGCGGGAGGACGTGCAGAGCGTCCTCCCGCCTTTTCGTATTTCGCGCCGATGCGGGTTTGTTGCGTGGCGCGGGTATCAGAATCCGTCGAAGGGGCGGTTGTATCGGCCGAAGGTGCGGGCGCTGTCTTCGTCGACGGGGAACTTGTCCGCGGGATAGCGCAGGAACTCGACGTGTCCGTCGAGGTAGAGCACGTTGGCGCCGCCGGGCACGTGGTTGAAGTCCTGCGGGGCGGTCGTCACGTGGTCCCACATGATGGGGACGATGCTGGTGGCGATGTTGGCGGAGGCCGGGTTGTTGATGTCGGTGATGAGGAAGCGCTCGATGCCCTGGCGCAGCCGGAACAGGACGCTGCCGCCGCCGGCCTGGGTGCCTGCGAAGGCCGCGGGCACGGCGAAATCGGCGTCGCTGGCCTGGCCCCAGGTCATCACGTTGGCCTGGGCGAGGGCGCCCCAGGGGGTGTTCATGTATTCGGACTCTTCATAGCGGCCGCCGGGTCCGGTGCCAATCGTGCCCGCCAGGGGGCCCAGGATGTTCACGGCGTCGGTGACGAGCCAGCCCGTGTAGTTGAAGGGCTCCTTGGTAAACTCCTCCGGCTCGACGATTCCGTTGTTGTTGCCCTTGGCCCGGTCGTAGCGGTCGAGGGCGCTGGCCTGAGGACCCCACGACGGGCACCAAACCACATCCACGTCGGAAATGTACTCGGGGTACATGGCCCGCCCGTTGAACATCATCTCGCCGCCGAGGGATCCGTCGGTTCGGTACACCTGACGCGGGGGAAGCTTGCCCTTGTGCTCGCCGGCGTACATGATGAGGCTCGTGCCCATCTGCTTGAGGTTGCTGGCACAGGCGGCGCGGTTGGCGGCTTCCCGGGCCCGCGACAGTGCGGGCAGGAGGATGGCGGCCAGGATCCCGATGATGGCGATGACGACCAGGAGCTCGATGAGGGTAAATCCCCTTCGGTACAGCATGTTTTCCCGTCCTTCTTCGCGTGAAGCGTTTGCCCCGATAGAACCGACTAGAACGCCGGCCATAGACCCGGATCTTATGTTTAGCATGCTAAACAAGACGTAAGCATACTGAGAGCGGGCCTTCCTGTCAACCCTTTTTTTCATTTTTTTTGAGCCCGGTTGCGCCCCGTTCGTCGGAACCCTCCCGGGCGTTTCTCGTCGGGAGTCGACGGATCCGCCGTTGATCCGGTGTCTCCGATGCGCTAGGGTTCCGACGGGAGGTATAGGAGATGCTTGGCTTTTTGGGGCGTCACAAGGTCCTGACGTGTCTGGGCCTGATCCTGGTTCTGGCGGTAGCCGCGGCGGGGGCGTTCGTGGGCTACCGGATGCGGGGTCCCTATCGTTCGTACCGGGTGGACTTGTTGAAGCCGGCGGCGGGGGCGGAGGTTGCGCCGGGTCGGCTCGAGGCGGGGGTGGCGAAGCGGGACATCACGCCGGATTTGTCCGAATACGATTCGTGGACGGACGTGGACGGAGACGGGCACTACGATCCCAAGGTGGATACGTATGAGGATCGGAACGGCAACGGCCGGTTCGACCCGGTGTGGATCGCGGGGTTCAGCAACAACCGTCCGGCCCTGGGGGTGCACGATCCGTTGTGGGTGAGGGCCATCGCCCTTCGGAACAACGGGGTGACGGTGGTCTTGGTGACGATCGACAGCATCGGCATCATGCACGAGAAGTTCATCGCCGTCCGGAAGTCGCTGGACCCGTCCCTGGCAATCGACCACGTGATGTTCTCGTCCACCCACAACCACGAAGCGCCGGACACCATGGGGAACTGGAGTTTTAACAGGATTGATTCGCCTCTAGAGGTGGCGAAGGTAATCCTGCGGCCGAACTTCGACCATGGGTACATGGAGAAGGTTCAGCAGGCGTGCCGGGAAGCGGTGGAAGAGGCGGTGCGCGGGCTGGAGCCGGTGGAGATGACCCTGGCGTCGGTCGAGCTGGATCCCGACAAGTTCGTGAAGGATACGCGCCTGCCCATCGTGCACGACAAGACCTTGTGCTGCGTTCGGTTCACGCGGCCGGGCACGGACGAGACGGTGGCGACGGTGGTGTCCATCGGGAACCACGCGGAGGCCGTGGGAAGCCGGAACAACCTGTTGACGTCGGATTTTTGCCATTACCTGCGGGAGGGCGTGGAGCGGGGCGTGCCGGATCCGAACGGAGTCGAGGGTCTGGGCGGGATGTGCCTGTACTTCCAGGGGATGGTGGGGGGCCTGATGACGCCGCTCCATCTGGAGGTGCCCCACCGCGACGGAACGCGCGTGATCCGGGAGGATTCCTTCGAGAAGGCGGAGGCCCTGGGGGAGAACCTTGCCATTGAGACGGTGAAGGCGCTACGGGGCGAGGGGGCTTTCTCCGTGGAGAGCCCGCGGGTGACGGTGGCGGCTCGGACGGTGTTCGCGCCGGTGGGCGGGCTGTTCAAATACGCCATCATGCTGGGCCTGATCCATCCCGGCTGGTACGGCGGCAAGGCCAGGACGGAGGTGAACGTGATCCGCATCGGCGACCTCGAGATCCTGGCCGTTCCCGGGGAGCTCTATCCTGAGATCGCGGAAGGGGGCATCGAGAGTCCTCCGGGCGCGGATTTCGGGGGGCCGCCGGTGGAGGTGCCGCCGCTGCGGGGCGAGATGGGCGGCCGGGTGAACATGATCGTCGGCCTGGCGAACGACGAGATCGGGTACATCATTCCCCGGAGCCAGTGGGACGTGAAGCCGCCGTATGCCTACGGCCGCACGGACAAGCCGCAGTACGGCGAGGCCAACTCCGCCGGACCCGAGATCGCGCCGGTGATCCACAGGGAGTCTTTGGCGCTGATACGGCGGTTGCATGAGGCGTTGGAGTAGGGCGGGCGCAGGAGGCCCGGGATTGGGGAGGGCCGGTACCGGGGTGCTCGAAGGGCTGCGAGGATTGCATACGAAGGGTTCGTGTGGGAGGGCTTACCCCGTCGCGGGACCGCGAGGATCGCGCTGGACGGGGCCGTGTGGGAGGGCCTCCCTGTCGTAGGACTGCGAGGACTGCGCTGGACGAGGTCCTCGCGATGACACAGACCCGTCATTGCGAGGAGCGGCCCTTCGTGGAACTGACTACAGGAGGAGGGGTTACGTCGGGTCCGCTTATGCCGTCTGTGGGCGCCCCGACAGAGCGACGCGGCAATCTTTACCTATGGTAAGGCTA
>CAYVOE010000312.1:0-6400 GCA_964452795.1 uncultured Nitrospiraceae bacterium | reverse complement strand
CCAACGAGTGGGCGGTGGCCTACGCCCACGTCTACGTCTGGAGCCCGGAGGAGCGCGCCTGCCAACTGCGGGTGGGCTCCAACGACGGGTTCAAGGCCTGGCTCAACGGGGTGGAAGTGGCCTCCGTCGAGGGGCGGTTGCGGCAAGCGATGCGCGACGCCGACCGTGTGCCGGTGACCCTCGAAAGCGGCTGGAACCGCCTGCTCTTGAAGGTGGCCAACGCCCACGGCATCTGGGGCTTCTACGCCCGGCTCTGCGACGCCGACGGCGCGCCTCTGGACGGGCTCGAGTACGCTACCGACGCGCCCGAAGGGGATTTGCGCGTGACCACCGCGGCCCTGCCGCGGGGCTATGCGGAATGGCCCTACCTGTGGCTGCAGCTCGACATCCCCGAGGCGGAACGGAAGAACACCCTGGCCGAGATTGAAGCGAACAACCCGTCGGCGTCGCCCCTGCGTTTCGAGGCCGCGGGGGGCACGCCGCCGTACCGGTGGCGCGTGGTCGAGGGGTCTCTTCCGGAGGGACTGGAACTTGACGAAGCCGAAGGGGAGATCCGCGGCATCTGCGGAGCTCCGCAGCGGGCGGAGTTTACGGTCGAGGTGACCGACGGCCGCGGGGCGACGGCCCGGGCGCGCCAGACCCTCGAGGTGGCGGAGCGGCCCACGTTGTGGCACGAGCAGGCCCGCCTGGGGGCGCTGATCCACAACAGCGGCAGTCCGAACGGCAAGGGCTGGCTGGGGGACCCGGAACGGCAGGCCGCCCTCATGGCCGCCGCGGGATACGCCTATGCGGCCCCGATGAGCAAGAACGACAGCGGGTTCGCCTATTGGCCGACGGACGTGAAGAATTCCGCCGGCAAGCACACGGGGGTGTGGCGCGATCGATTGGAGACGCCCGACCTGCTGGGGCCGTTGACCGAGGCGCTGCGGGCCCGGGGGATCCGCGTGGGGTACTACTACCCCTATATCGAGTACGAGAACAACGGCCTCGGCGGCGACGACTACGCCAACAACTTTCCCCGGTTCATGGACCTGCGACTGGCCCAGGTCGAAGAGCTGTGCCTGCGGTATCGTCCCGCCGTGATGTGGTTTGACGGCGCCAACGTCATTTTCACGAAGCACAGAGAAGGGGACCCGCGCACGAACCACGAGTTGGACGCCCTTTACAGCCTCATCAAGACCCTCGTGCCCGAGTGCCTGGTGATGGGCAACGCCGGACGAGAGGTCGAGTACGGCATCGGCGACGTGGACGTGCTGGTGGACGAAAGCGAAGGAAACGAGACCCTCGACTGGTACTGGGGGCGCTGGCCCAAGGGGCAGGACGGCTACAGCCCCAAGAAAATGCCCGTCGAGGTGTGGCGCTTTCCGAACAACGGCGCGAGCTTCCTGGGGGACAGTGAATTTTTCGATTGGAAGGAATGGGCCCGCGTGGTGGTCTCCATGGCCTGTGAAGGCTTCATGTGCAACCTCGACCACACCGAGTGGAGCGAGCGGCGCACGCACAGCGCACGGCTGAAGCTGGCGGAGTGGATCCGACCCCGCCTGGGCGCCCTCGAGGGGACCCGCCCCGGTCCGCTCAAAGACGATCTCTGGGGCTACAACGTCATCAAAGACAACACGCTGTACCTCCACATCCTGAGGAACGAGCGCGGCAAGTACGGCTTTCACGGCAAGTCGGTGCTGGGATTGCCGGAAGACATGCGGGGCCTGCTCGAAGGGCGCGGCTACGCGCCGGGCCTGCAGAACGAGATGAAGGTCGGCCCGATCCCGGGGGCGGTCGCCCGGGTGTACCAGTTCCCCCTCGACATGGACCTCGAGTACACCGTGGAGGGGGAGGAGTTGATCATCGATATGCGGCGCCTGGTGGTGGACGACGTGGACACCATCATCGCCGTTGAATTGGAGAAGGCCGAGTCCGCCCTGGCCGTGGGGCCCGTTGCGGAAGGGGAGAGGAAGGACGGTATGAGTGTGCGGCAAGCCGGGGAGACCGCGACCGCGGTGGCGGCGGGTGAGGCGGTCGGCGTCGGTGAATGGGACGCCGCCCGCGCGCTGGAAGAGTGGCCGGACCAGCGGGGGATCTGGACGCCCCTTTCGTGGTGCGACAGTCTTTACGAGTTCAACGTATTCTTTGACGGCACCGTGACGGCTTCGCCCTACGGCGCCTACGGCTTCAACCGGCGCGCCTTTCCCGAAGATCAAGCCATGGGCTTCACGCTGACGCCCCGGGGTTACGCGGGCGGCTCGGTGTCGCAGGAGAACGCCTCCTACTACGTGCGCCGGTTCCGCAATCCCGACGGGCAGTACCGGTACCGGTGGGCGGAGTCGCGGGTGCCGGAGCTCATCGTCGAGAAGCCGCTGGGCGGGATCCTTCTCGAACAGCGCCAGTTCGCCCACCTGGCGGGCGGAGGGCCGACGGAACGGGGCGATGAACCGCTTTTCCTGTGGATGCGCTTCGTGGTGACCGACGTCATCGACATCGTAAACGACGTGGACCGCGTCACCGTGGCGTTGACCCCCCAGAGCGATCACATTTCCTCCAGCATGGAGGCCTTCAACAACGTCATTTTCTTCAACAAACCGCCCTTCTACCCGTTGCCGCTGCACTACGTCGGCGATGCGAAGCTTCACGAGCCGGGGTACCTGCGGGTGTTCGAGCGGGATTTCGGTCGGCGCAACCGCCTGGCCTTTCCGGCCCAGCCCGACCGCGACCTGGAAGTGACGTGGATGCCCATCAAGCGCTTCCTCGAGGACAACTTCGAGTACGCCAAGGCGACCACCCTTTTCGAGCAGCTCATGGTGAGCATGCCCTGTAAAGAAGGCGCCTGCTTTGACGTGCTGGTCCCGTTCCGCCAGGAGGACGACGAGACCATCGCGCGCGAACTGGCCCTCGGCTACGACGGCGCGCGGGAAGAAGCGGAACGGTACTGGTCGGAACGGCTTCGGCCGACGGCCCGCATCCGCGTGCCGGAACCGCTGGTCCAGGCCCACATCGACCATTTCGCGCCCCTCAGCTTCATGGTGTCGGAACGGCATCCGCTCATCGGGGATCCCGTTCTGCTGACGGGGAGTTTCTCCTACGGCGCCATCTGGCCCACGGCGCAGGCCCTCCAACTGACGGCCCTGGACCGCCTGGGATACGGCGACGACGTGGCCCGGTACCTCGAGATCTACCGCAAGACCCAGGGCACGGTGAAGCCCCCCAGCCCCTATCTTGAAAAGCACCCGGGCTACTTCGCCAACGAGCAGCATTACAAGGCCATCGACTGGATGACGGACCACAGCGCCGTCCTGTACGCCGCGGCCTTTCACGGCCTCCTCACGGAGGACCCGGACTTTCTGGCGCGGTGGCTCGAGCCCATCGTCCAGGGCTGCGAATGGATCGTCCACGCCCGCGGCAATCGGGCCCACAACGGTCGGCCGGGATTGCTGCCGGCCGGGGTGGCCAACGACGCCCTTACCAACGAGCAGCAGACCTGGAACGACGCCTGGGCCTACAAAGCGCTGGTCACGGGCGCACGGCTCCTGGAAGGGCTGGGCGATCCGCGGGCGGCGAAGTTTCGGGCCGAGGCGGAGGATTACCGCGCCACGTTCCAGCGCCATTTTCGAGAGGTGGTGGAGAAGTCGCCCCGGTGGACCGCCTCGGACGGCGCGGAGCTGCCCCTCGTGCCGACGGCCGTGGGGGAGGCCAACCCCGCGTCGATGAAGCATCCCTTCTACCTCGACACGGGACCCATGGTTCTTGCCTGGTCGGGCCTGATGTCCGCGGACGACCCCATCATGCGCGCCAACGTGCGCTGGTATCGAGAAGGTCCGCAATGGCGCCATTTCCGGCGGTACTCCGAGCACGGCCTCATGCCCGTGCTGGACCGGGAGATATCCTCGTGTGAGCCCTGCTATAGCTGGAACATCTACCATTCGCTTGAGCTGGGCGACCGGGAACGGTTTTCGATGGGCCTCTACGGCCTCATCGCCGGCGGGGCTTCCCAGCAGACCTACGTGAGTTCCGAAACGCGGGAAGGCGTCTTCGGACACGTCTTTTCGACCATGACGTTCCTGCACCTGCTGTTCGGGGCGGCCATCGAAGACATGACGGAGGAGCTGCACCTGTTGCGCATGCTTCCGCTCGCGTTCTACCGCGACGGCGGGTTCGACTGGGAGGACGTGCCCACCACCTTCGGGCCCCTTGGGCTGGGTGCGGCGCTGAGCCCCGACGGGCGCCGGCTCGAGGTGCGGTTTGCCCCGCCGTCGCGCCGGCAACCCGTGCGGACCGTTCTTCACGTGCCGCCGCTGGCGGGCCTCCAGACCGTCGTAGTGAACGGACGCGAGATGACGTCCGTGGGCGGGTCCATCGTCCTGGAGCCGGCAAGCCCCGCCCCGGGCACCCCTCAATCGACTCGAGACAGGATCTGAACGCTTCGCGGATCGCCGGCCGCGGACCGCGGAGGGCAGACTGCCAACGAGAAGGCAAGGCATTTTAGATGAGTGAGAAGATTGTGCGGTTTTCCATGCTCGACTGGAGCGTGGTGCTGTTGTACCTGGCGGCGATGATCTTTCTCGGGCTGTACCAGTCCCGCCGCCAGAAGACGCTGGTCGAGTATTTCCAGGCGGGCCGGGCCATGAAATGGCTGATCTTCGGGATCTCGATGCTGGCCGGCACGACGAGCTCGACGGACTTCATCAGCCAGCCGTCGAACATCATCCAATACGGATTCGTGCCGCTGGCGGGCCTGGTGGCGCTGCCGATCATCTACCCCTATATTTTCTATGTGGCCCTGCCCTTCTGGCGCAAGGTCGGGGTGGTGTCGATCTACGAGTACATCGAGAAGCGGTTCGACAGTCGGGTCCGGATCCTGACGGCGGGCATGTTCATGAGCGCCACGGCGCTGGTCATCGGCATCTCGATCTACGTGCCCTGCCTGGCCGTGGTGGGCGTGACCGACTCCGACCCCCAGATCGCCCGGTTCGCGGCCTTCCTGGCGGACTGGGGCTTTCCCGACGAGGACACCTGGCTGGTCTTTCTCATCATCACCTTCGGCACCCTCGCCACCCTTTACACGGCTCTCACCGGCATGCGCGGGGTGATTTGGGGCGGGGTCATGATGTCGTTCATTCTCTTCGCGGCCCTCGCCAGCCAGATCTTCTATCTGCTGACGAACCTCGACGGCGGCCTGGCCACGGTGTGGCACAACACCCGGGAAGTGGGGATTTACGTCAAGGACACGCCCCCCTTCGAGCTCAGCCTTCGAGGCATCGGCGAGTACATCAAGATCCCCTACACCTACCTGGGCCTGCTGATCATCGGCGTCCTGGGCGGCGTCAACACGTACTCGTGCAACCAGACCATCGTGCAGCGTTTCGGCTCGACCCAGTCGGTGCGCGACGCCCAGCGCGGGTTCTTCATGTCGGTGGTGGGCAGCATCTTCTCGATGCTCCTGCTGGTGTTCCTGGGCGTGGGGCTCTACGCGTTCTACGTGCAGCAGGGCGGCGGGACGCTGCCGGAGGCGCTCCAGGAGAACCCCGACAAGGTGGTGCCCTACTTCATCGCCGACGTGTTCCCCAACGGCTTCGCGGGCCTGATCATCGCGGCGGTCCTGTCCCTGGGGCTGGGCGGGTTCTCGGGCGCGTTGAACTCGCTGTCCGCCGTCACCATGGTCGATTTCATCAACCACGTGGTGCCCCGGTTCCGCGACGGCGACCCCGACTCGGCGTCGTTCCAGCGGTCCCAGGTGCTGTGGTCGCGGGTGTTGACGGTGCTTTTCGGTATCCTGGCCATCGTCATCGCCTGGCAGGCCCGCAACTTCGGCAAGATCATCGACATCTCGATGAGCCTCGGATTCACCTTCTTCGGTCCGGTCATGGGCATCTTCGTGGCGGGCATTTTCTGGCGGCGCGCCACGAGCCGGGCCGTGTTCTGGGCGGGGATCATCAGCGCGTGCGTGGGCTTCTACTTCATGGTGTTCACGGCGCCCAACATGTACGGAGAAGGGGGCCTCTTCCGCTTCATGGCGCCCCTGATGCCCGACGCCAGCGCCGCGGACTACCGGCCCCTGAGCCGCCAGTGGATCCTGCCGCTGGGGGTGCTGGGCTTCTTCGTCTCGGCGCTCATCATCAACCTGTTCACACGCCCCGAGCCGGGGAAAGCGGATTTGACGTACTGGAACGTGCGCAAGCGTCCGGAAGGCGCGGACGCGGTGGCCCTTCATCCGGAACCCGAGACGTGGACCACCCCGTCGATTCCGGAAAACGCAAGCGAGGGAGGAGAAGCATGAAGAGACTCATCGCGATGGGCGGACTCGTGTTGGCGCTGGGAGCGGCGATGGACGCCCGGGCCTTCGAGCGCCGGATCAACACCTGGCTGGTGTGCGGCACCTTCGAGAGCCCTGACGCGGCGGCCTTCGAGC
>CAYVOE010000311.1:5247-6403 GCA_964452795.1 uncultured Nitrospiraceae bacterium | reverse complement strand
TTCTTCGCGGCGTCGAGGGCCTTCTTGATCTCGCGCATGTCGTCCACGGCCTCGACCGCGCCCTTCTCGCAGGTGGCGATGATGACGCGCCGTTCCCGCGCCTCGGAACCGGTGCCGGTGGTCACGTCGATGAAGGTGCGCAGGCAGCGGTTCTTGCAGAACGAGCACCGCGTCTCCTCGCCCCGGGTGGTGCGGTATCGCAACGACGCCGCGGCGTCGAGCCCGATGAACGATGTGGGGCGCCCGCTCTCCTCGACGACGCGCATGGCTTCAAAGGCGCACCCGATGGCGCCCGATTCCCCGCAGTGCCGATGGACCACGATCTCCGGCTCGATGCCCGTCCCGGCATACCGGTCGCGGATGAAGTCCACCTGGGCCTTGACCGCGGCGAGGTTGCGCTGGGTCCCGCCTTGTAGCACGAACGTGCGCCCGAGGGTGGCGAGGTTCGGCATCTGGCACACGTACAGCCAGATGTTCTTGGGCAGCACCGCGGCGAGTCCGGCGAGGATCTCGTGGGGCCGCCAGCCCTGGCGCTGAAAGTCCACGATGTCGGACTGCATGAACACGGCGCAGCCGTAGCCGAACTCCGGCATCGTCTCGGCCGAGAAGGCCGTGTCCGCGTAGTCCTCCACGTCGTACCCGAACTCCGCCGCCGTGGCCTGCAGGAAATAGCCGTTGCCCGCCGAGCACTGGGTATTGAGCTTGAAGTCCTTCACGGCGCCGTTTTTCAGCACGATGATCTTGATGTCCTGGCCGCCGACGTCGCAGATCACGTCCGCATGAGGATAGTAATGGAGGCCGCTCTGGGTGTGGGCCACCGTCTCCACCAGGGCCACGTCCGCCCCGAGGACGTCCTTCAGTATGTCCTTGGCATATCCCGTGGTGCCCACGCCGCGGACGACGAGGCGTCCGCCCCGGTCCTCTATAGAGCTCCGAAGTTCGCCCAACAACTCGACCGTGTCTTCAATGGGGTTGCCCCGGGAAAGGCGGTAGGCCTTGGCCAGCACCTCCCGATGCGGACTCACCAGGACCGCCTTGGTGCTCGTCGAGCCGCCGTCGATCCCCACGTAGGCCTCAACCGTTCGGCCCGGCTCGACCTGCGGCGGCTCCCAGGGGACCTGCCGGTATTGATCGAGGAAGTCCTGCAGGTCCTCCG
>CAYVOE010000311.1:0-5237 GCA_964452795.1 uncultured Nitrospiraceae bacterium | reverse complement strand
GAAGCGCTATTCCGCGCGCACTTCGGCGACCTTGCCCCGTCGGCCGCGGCTGCGCTGCACGGCCCCGCGGCCGTCCTCGATGTAGCGGCGCAGCTCGTCCGCGCCGCGGTACACGCCGAGATCCGGGTTGTCGGCCAATTCGAGGCGGGCGAAATGGATCGCGCCCAGGGCCGCGAAGTAGTGGCCGTTGTCCGGCGCTTCAATAAGCTCCTCGATGGGCCGATCCTCGGGAACGGGCACGTTGCGCTCCGCCCACATCGCCGGGATGTGCTTGCGCCAGCATTCCCTCAAGCCGCGGATAAAGCGGTTCGGTCCGCCCAGGAGCAGCACCCGCGGCCGAAGGGTGTGCCCCCGCGTGAGGACCGACAGGTTCTGCTGCACGATGGCCTCGAAGAGCGACGCCATCAGCTCTTCCGGCGGCACGCCCTGCTTCTGCAGCCCCGTAATGTCCGTCTCCGCGAAAACGCCGCACTTGCCCGCCACGGGATGGACCTTGATCCCGTCGTAGCCCATGTCGCCCAGCCGCTCCGGCGGGATCTTGAGCTTGGCGTTGATCTTGTCGATGACCGCCCCCGTGCCGCCCGCGCACTTGTCGTTCATGCTCGGGATCTTCTTGCGGCGGCCCGAGGCCTCGTCGGTCCGGAACACGATGATCTTGGCGTCCTGCCCGCCCAGCTCGATGACGCTTTCCACGTCGGGGTACAGGGCCTCGACCGCCAGCGACACGGCGATCGCTTCCTGAACGAAGGCCGCGCCCAGGTGTCGGCCCACGGCCGCGCCGCCCGACCCGGTGGCGAATATGCGGAACGCCTCGCGCGGCGCGTCGGGAAAGGCCTTCTCGATCCGTTCCAGAAAGTCGACGCAGGTCTCGGGCTGGCGCGTCTCGTGGCGCCGGTAGTCCTGCCAGACGATCCGGTCCGCCGCGGGATCCACCACCGCCGCCTTCACCGTGGTGCTGCCCACGTCGAGACCCACGAGAAGGCCCTCGGGATGGCGTGTAGTGCCGCGGAACCGTCTTCGCCTGTCCGCGGACGCCCCGGCTTCCATACTCCCCTGCGGGACGCCTGTCCTGGCCATGGAACGTCGTCCTTTCTCCGAATCGGATTGCTACCGGATTCCGAAGTCCCCCTTCGACGCTTACGGCGCCGGCGCGACCCCGGGCAAGGGAACGCCGCCCCGCCGCCGCTTCGCCCAGGCCGGATCGTTCGCCATGTGCCGCGCCGCATCGATCACAAAGTTGGCCGCCGTGCCCGCGAATTCGCGGTGCCGAGGGATGGGCCGCAGCGGCCGCCGCCAATCCCTCCGTTCCGCGCAGAACCGGCGGATGTCCTCCAGCTCGTATCCCGCCGTTTCGAGGGCCCGCCGAAACTCCTCGCGACACCGCGCTTTCGCGTCGCCCAGGCCCATCTGGACCCGGCTGTAGGCGTTGATGTCGCCCTCGCCCGAGGTCTCGATGGGCACGTAGAGGATATCGGGGTGGTGACCCGTCACCGCCGCCTGGGCGCCGTCGGACTGGGTCGAGGGCATGCAGCCGAAAGGTTTCAACCCTAGCACCATGTGCACCAGCCCGTGCCGGGTGTAGTACAGCGTCTTGCCCACCTCGAGGTGGCCCTCTCCGCCCGTCAGCTTGGGCGTGTAATAGGGCTCCGCCAGCCGCTGCAGCTCCCACGGGTCCGCGGGCCGGCGGGCGATGCCGCCCAGGGCCGACCGGATGCGGTCGTACTCGCGCCCGAGGATGCGGAGCCCCAACGCCAGCCGACACAGCCGACGCCGACAGCGGATTTCGTCCCTCAGCCGGCCCTTGGGGTTTCTCCAGGGGTCGATGTCCAGTCCGCGCACCTCTTCCGTGCGGGAGTAGGCGTGGGCGATCATGTACTCGATCCAGGTCACCACCGGTTCGACCCACACCTCGGCCCCCTGGTCTTCGAGGAACGAGAACATGCGATAGTTGCCGTCGCCGTCGGTGGTCTGGGCCCAGAACTCGCCCACGATCTTGCAGATGGGCCGGGGCCGCGTGAAGTCCACGTCGATCTCGTCGATCATCGCCGCGCAACCCCGCAGGGCCGCCGTATAGTGGTCGCTCAGCAACTGGTCGGCGAACAGCTCGCGGTCCTCACGGGCCAGGATGGGGAGGAGAAGGCCCGCCAGTCGCGCCGCCCATCCGCCCGTTCGCGGCCGAAGCGGCTTTACGCGCAGGGCCTCGCGCATCCGCTCCGTCACGCGCTCGAACACGCGATCCGTTTCTCCCGGCACCGTCTCGTAGGGCCGGATTCGGTGCGCCAGCTCGTTCAACACGTCGCCGATCAACACGGCGTTCAGGAGGGCCAGAAAGAATCGCAGGTTGAGCTCCACGCCGGACGGCGTCGACGACTGGTCGAGCTTGTTCTGCTGGAACAGCACCACCCGGAAGCCGTCGAACCCGCTGTTCCTCAGCGCCAGCCGGTATTGGGATTCGTACATCCCGAACCGACAGGGACCGCAGGACCCCGCCGTGATGTATGCGTAGTTCCGCAGGATGTCCTCGACCGAGCGGCCTTCCTCGTCTCGCAGTTGACGCAACCGGTTGATCAACGACCCTGCGCAGAAGTAGGTGGGGTTGCACATGCCGTTGTCGCAGAACTCGCGCCCGGCCTGGTAGTCCGCCTTCGTCGGCGTCGGAAGGACTTCGATGCGGTATCCCAGGCCCTCCGCCGCCGCCTGGATCAGGAGATCGTGACGCCGCGTCAGTCCCCCGAAGAGGAGCGTCACCCGTCCCCGGTCCTCCGGCCCGAAGCGAAACTCCATGGGCCGGCGGTAGTGCCGCACCGGCTCGCCGTTCCGTCCCCCCGCTTCGAAGAGACCGGTGCCATCGATTCGAGTGTTTCCGCCCGGCGCCGACGCCGCGGAACCGTGCCTTCCCGCTGCGCGCATGGTGTCGACCCTCCCCAAAAGGGCCCGGGGTTCCCCCGGCCACAGCCGACCGCTCCGTCTCGCCGCCTAATGTATCAAATCAAACGGTATTGCGTCAAGCAAAAACCGCCGCCCCGGTCGGACTCCACTCTACCACGCTTCCCGCCCTGCGCGGAACGGCTCCGAAAAGACATGACTCCCCCGAGATACGATCGCGGTCGCTACGGCATGGATCAGCGGGTGAGGCGGTAGATGTGGACGTCGAAGCGCTTCCACGTATCGGTGAAGGAGCCGTCCTCCACTGCGAAGGCACGGCCGTCTTCGTTCAACACCTCGACGGCGGTCCAGCCGTCGAGACCCGAGATTGTGGCGCGGCAGGGGTTCTTGTCGGCGTTGCAGGTAAAAAGGTAGAGGGCGCCGTCGTGTTCCTTCACCAGGGTCTGGACGCCGTCGTCCACCGAATGGCCCATCTCGTGGTATTCGATGGCCAGGGGCACGTCGGCGGCACGCGCGGCCAGGGGAGCGGAGAGGTCCGCCACCTCCCGCACCACGCGCTTCAGGTCCGTCCAGAACTGGGAAGGCTGGGGCGTGTAGGCGTGTCCCCAATAGATGATGCCGTTGGCGCCCCGGATCAGCGACTGGAAGGCCATGAACCGGCTCTGCGCGTAGGAGGGATACTGCACCTTCTCCTCCCGCGCGATGAGGGCGCCCGAGAACTCGGGCCCGAAGCGGCTGTTCCCGGCCGCTTCCACGAGCTTCTCCCACGCGAACCCCTGAAGGATCATTAGCAGGGGCCGATCCGGTCCGGTCACGCGGCGCATCTTGTCCACGTACTCGCCGACCTGGCTGATGTGCTCGTTGTTGAGGTCGCCCTGCAGTCCGTCGGCGAAGAGGGCGAAGCTGTGGAGGATGCCGCCGGGGTTGACCGGGTAGATGTCGCAGGCGACCACGTCGGTGCCGGGCACGTACTTCCGAATCGTGGAGACCAGGTTGGTGGGGGCGTGGTTCGTGTATATCAGCGCGTGGGGGGCCGCCTCCTTGATGATGGGGTAAGCCTCGACCAGGGCCTCCGCCGGCACGCGGGCCGTCGCCTTCATCCAATCCCACGCCGGCTCGTCGACCGTTTCGAGAAAGGCCACGGCCGGGTGGTCCTTCACCGCGTTGACCCGTTCCTTCAGGGCCTGGGCGCTTCCGTCGCGATCTTCGAGATCCAGGGTGCCGACGGTCACGCAGGCCATCATCCCGGCCCGGTGAACGGCGTCCAACCGCTCCCGGTCGGGTCCCGCCATGACAAAGTTGAACCCCGCTTCGGTCAGCTCGTCGTAGGGTCGGTCGCCCTGGGCGGGATGGTAGGAGCCGATGATCAGCGTGCGCTGACCGTTGACCGTGATCATGCCGTCGTCGTCGTAGGCCACGGACCCGGTCTGGGCTCCCGCGCTCGCGGCGTGCAAACCCACCGCCAAAGACACCCCCAGCAAGCCGTACACGTTCATCGATCATCCCCCCAAATCGCGCGTCGCTCCCGCAACGGTCACCCGCTTAATTCCTTGATCAGCGGAAGGAGGCGCTTGAATGCCGGCGTGCCCGCCCGGCCCAGCCATTCGAACACCGCCATCTCGGCCGTGATCAGTTGAACGCCCTCCCGCGCCATCCGATCGAGCCCGGCCTGGTGCTGGACCGCCCGCCGCGAGGCCACCGCGTCGGTCACCACGAAGACCTCGTACCCCGCCTCGAGGGCGCCCACCGCCGTCTGCAGCACGCAGATATGGGTCTCCGCACCGGAGAGGACAAGCTGTCGCCGGCCCGACGCCGCCAGGATTACCGGAAATTCGCCGTCGCCGAAGCAGCCAAAGGAAACCTTTTCGTGGGGAGTCCCCGACGCCAGGTCCGACAGGGGCGCGCGGGTCGGACCCAGTCCCTGAGGGTATTGCTCCGTGGTCAGCACGGGGATGTCGAGCTCCGCGGCGGCCCGCATAAGCAGAGAGGCACGATCAACCACGGAATCTGCCCCCGGAATGTCCGCGAGCAGGCGTTCTTGCAAGTCGATGACCAGGAGTGCGGCGGAATTGCGCTTAAGAAGAGGCAACGTCCTATCCCTTCGAGTATGGCCCGGCGCACGGCACGGGGTCTCGGGGATTATGGACAAAGAGGCGGGGCCGCGTCAACGGCAAACCAGGCGAGAAGGTGCGTCGAGAAGGCGGCGGCGAGCCTATTCCTTGCCCGAATCCGAGCGTCTACCCGGGCGTCCCGGCTCGTCACGGTTGCTCCGCTTCCGCTTCTTCTTCTCGCGCAGTGCGTTGGCTTTGTAGAACAAGGCCGGCTCGATGATGGGCTCGTGCAGGCCCTGC
>CAYVOE010000310.1:0-6409 GCA_964452795.1 uncultured Nitrospiraceae bacterium | reverse complement strand
CGAGAAGGGTCAGGAAGCCTTCGACATGCTGGTGAACCCCAAAGAGCCCACCCACAAGGTCGTGCTCTCGATGAATTAATCCGCGGCCGGACGGATCGGTCGGCTTCGGCCGATCCGTCCGGCGCGCCGGGCCTTCACTACCCTTCCTCCGGCTCCACCTGAATCCGGTTTTCCACCGATCGAATGCCGTTGATGCCGTCGGCGAGCCGCTCCGCGGAACGGCGCTCCGCGTCGCTGTCGACGGTGCCCGTCAAGGTGGCCACGCCGTCCTTCACCTCTACGTCGATATCCCATATGCTGAGGTTGTTGCTCAGCATGATGTCGGCCTCGATGCGTTTCTCGAGCCACTCGTCCGAGACGGCTTCCCGCACCTTCTGTACCGTGTCGCCGGCGCGCTCGCGGGCTTCCTCGCCCCGCTTCCGGAGCTCCTCGCGCCACTCCGCACCATCGGAGCGGGTCGCCGTTTCCGTGGGCTCCGTTGCCTCTTCGGCGGATGTGCCGGATTCGGGAGGATTCACCTCGTCGGCGCGGCCGGCGAGATCGGATCCCGCGCGATCCATATCCTCCACTCGCGTTTTGGTCGCGTTATCCGCCTGCGCGCCGATGTCGGACACGCCCGGGGCGTCCGTATCGGCGTCCTGAGTCAGGATCTGCGTGCCCCGGGGCTCAACGGTCCTCGGGGTCGCCGGCCGCTCTTGCGATTGCGAATCCGAATCGGTGCCGGGACCGACGCGTACCCCGCGAGGCGCTTCATCGGACCGGGACGCGGGCAAGGTCTGAGGCGAAGCGGATCCGCCCACCTGCAGGTCGTTCTGAACCGACCGCACGCCCCGGGTGGTTCGAGCCACCTCCTCCGCCCGCTTCTTCTGTTCTTCCGAGGACACCGACCCGGTCAACACGACCCGGTCGCCCTGCGCCTCCACCTGGATGTTGTCGGCGTCGAGGTCCTTGAGGCCCTGAAGACGGGTCCGGACCGAAGCGGCCGTCGAGGCATCGGCCACGGAAGCGGCCCAACTGGCGCCCTCGCGGCGCGGGGCCTCGCCCGACCCGACGCGGATGTTGTTCACCACCTGTTTCACCCCTTCCACGGACTTCGCGACCCGTTCCGCGAGGTCTTTCTGAATCGGGTTCTCGACGATTCCCTCGAGGGTGACGAGTCCGTCCTGGGTGGTGGTGTTGATGTCAAAGGGGTTGAGGTGTTCGTTGAACAAGTAGGCGGTTTCGATCCTGGCGGTGATGGCCGCATCGGCCACGGCGTCGGCGTGGGCGGTTTCGAGACCGGATGCCCCGATGGCGGCGGTCAAAAGGACCGAAAAACCGGCAATTCGTGCGAGTCTCATAGGTTACCTCCTGAAAGCGTTGGAGTCCGCACCCGGAAGCTCGGCGCTTCGGCTCGGAGGGATGGGATGGGCGGAACGGGAGCGTTTCGGATGCGGTGCGAAGATGGGTCAAACTGTCGCAGGCTCGCCGCGCCCGAAGGAGGGCGGAACGGAGCGGAACACGCCTGCGCGGCGGTGTCGCCATGGAAATGGTACATCATGGCCGGCGAACGATCCAGCCCACGGATTAATGAGAGAGCCGCCGGCCCCCTTGTGGGGAAGAGCCGGCGGCTTTCGATGCTCGTTTCGGTGCGTTGGAGGCCGTCAGGCCAGGATCTTGACCTCCCGCAGACCCTGGACGCCCGACGCCACTTCCTGGGCGGACTTGTGCAGGGCGGCCCGTTGCTCGTCGGTGATCTGGAGCTCGACGATCTCCTCGACGCCCTCCTTGCCCAGCCGAACGGGGACGCCGATGTAGGTGTCGTTAAGGCCATACTGGCCCGTGAGAAGGGCCGAGCAGGGCAGGAGCTGCTTCTCGTCGCGCACGATGGACTCGACCATGCGGGCGGCGCTGGCGCCGGGGGCGTAGTAGGCGCTGCCGGTCTTGAGGAGCGCCACGATCTCTCCCCCGCCCTTGCGCGTCCGCTCGACGATGGCGTCGATGCGGTCCTGGGGCAGCAGGCGCGTGATGGGGATGCCCGACACCACGGTGTACTCCGGCAGGGGCACCATGTCGTCGCCGTGAGAGCCCAGGACCATGGTGTCCACGTTTTTCATGCTGACGCCGAGTTCCATGGCGACGAAGGAGCGCATCCGGGCGCTGTCGAGGACGCCCGCCATGCCGACGACGCGCTCGGAAGGGAAGCCCAGTTTCTTGAAGGCCAGGTAGGTCATGACGTCGAGGGGGTTGGTGACCACGATGACGACGCTGTTCGGCGCGTAGCGGGCGATGTTCTCGCAGACGTCGGTCATGATCTTGCCGTTCTTCTCGAGGAGATCGAGACGGGTCATGCCCGGTTTCCGGGGCAGTCCGGCGGTGACCACCACCACGTCGCTGCCTTCAATGTCCTTGTAATCGTTGGTGCCCGTAATGACCGAGCTGTAGCCGCGGATGGGTCCCGCCTCGGTCAGGTCGAGCGCCTTGCCCTGGGGCATTCCCTCGACGATATCCGTGAGGACCACGTCGCCCAGTTCCATCTCGGCGCAATACTGGGCCACCGAGGCCCCCACGTTTCCGGCGCCGACGACGGCGATTTTGAATCGTTTTCCAGCAGGCATGGCATTTCTCCGTATAGGTGAAAAGGTTTCCGCGTGTGATTCCCCGAGTATACCGATCGAAGCATAAAGAATGAAGATCGAGCAGGCCGCGGGAGGCGATTCGGCCGGCTCAGGACAGGCGCATCTTGTAGTCCTCGTAGCCGAACTCGCGGACCACTTCGAGCCGGCGCTCCTCGGGGCGGTACAGCACGATGGACGGGAGTTTCATCCCGTTGAACGTGGTGTTCTTGACCATGGTGTAGTGGGCCATGTCGAGGAAAACGAGCTTCGATCCGATCTCGAGGGGCTCGGCGAAGGAGTAGTCGCCGATCACGTCTCCGGCGAGGCAGGTGAGGCCGCCGAGGCGATAGGTGTAGGGAAGACGGCCCGGCTCGTCGGCGCCCACAATCTGGGGACGATAGGGCATCTCGAGCACGTCGGGCATGTGGGCCGTGGCCGAGGTGTCGAGGATGGCGATGGGGTCCGGATTCTCGACGATGTCGAGCACGGAAGCCACCAGCACGCCCGCGTTCAGCGCAATGGCCTCCCCCGGTTCCAGATAAACGTCGCGGAGATTGGGGTAGTCGGCACGGAATTCCCGGATCAGCCCGATCAGCTTCTCGACGTCGTAGTCCGGACGGCTGATGTGATGGCCGCCGCCCATGTTGAACCATTCCATGCGCTCGATGTAGCGGCCGAACTTGCGGCGCACGGCCTCGAGGGTGCGTTCGAGGGCATCGGCGTTGAGCTCGCACAGCGTATGGAAATGGAGGCCCGTGATGCCGTCGAGCTTGTCCTCATGGAAGCGGCTCAAGGGGATCCCCAGACGCGACATGGGGCTGCAGGGATCGTAGAGGGCTACCTTCACCTCCGAATGCTCGGGGTTGATGCGCAGCCCGCACCGAATGGGCTTTCCCGAGGCCTCGATGACGGGACGGAACCGGTCCCACTGATCGAAAGAGTTAAAGGAGATGTGGTCGGCCACGTCGAGCAGCGCCCGCAAGTCCTCGTCGGAATAGGCCGGCGAATAGACGTGCACCTCCCCGCCCATCGTCTCGCGGCCGAGCCGGGCCTCGATGATGCCGCTGGCGCAGGTGCCGCGCAGGTATTTCCGCACCAGGTCGAAGGTGCTGTGGGCGGCGAAGGCCTTGAGGGCCAGGAGGATCTTCGCGCCGGACCGGGCCTGGACGTCGCCGAGGATCTTCAGGTTGCGCTCGAGCGCGCCGAGGTCCACCACGTAGGCGGGCGTGGCGACGCTCCGCACGTCCTCTAGGAAAGGACCTTGATGTGCCATGGCAATCCGTGCCGGTTGAGCTTGTCCATGAAGGGATCCGGGTCGAGTTCCTCGACGTTGCAGACGCCTTCGGTGTGCCACACGCCGGTAAGCATCAGCATGGCGCCGATCATGGCGGGCACGCCCGTGGTGTACGACACGGCCTGGGACCCCGTCTCCTGATAGGCCTTCTCGTGCTCGCACACGTTGTAGATGAACAGGGTCTTCTGCTGGCCCTGGGCCACGCCTTCAATGGCGACGCCGATGGAGGTCTTTCCGGTGTATCCGGGTCCCAGGCTGGCGGGGTCCGGCAACAGGGCCTTGAGGAACTGAAGCGGAACGATCTCGGTTCCCTGGAACGGCACCGGGTCGATGCGCGTCATGCCCACGTTCTGGAGCACGCGCAGGTGCGTGAGGTACTCGTCGCTGAAGGTCATCCAGAACCGGATCCGCCGGACGCCGGGGATGTTCCTGGCCAGGGACTCGAGTTCCTCGTGGTACATGAGATAGGCCTTGCGCGGACCCACTTCGGGAAAATCGAAGACGCGGGAGACCTCCATGGGCTCGGTCTCGACCCAGCGGCCGTCCTCGTAGTACCGGCCCTTCGCGGTGACCTCGCGGATGTTAATCTCCGGATTGAAGTTGGTGGCGAAGGGATGGCCGTGGGATCCCGCGTTACAGTCCAGGATGTCGATGCTGTAGATCTCGTCGAAGAGATGTTTCTGGGCATAGGCGCAGAAGACGTTGGTCACGCCGGGATCGAATCCGCAGCCCAGAAGGGCCATGATGCCCCGTTCCTTGTACCGGTCCTGGTAGGCCCACTGCCACGAATACTCGAACTTGGCTTCGTCGAGCGGCTCGTAGTTCGCCGTGTCCAGGTAGTCGACGCCGGTTTCGAGGCAGGCGTCCATGATGGCGAGATCCTGGTAAGGCAGGGCCACGTTGATGACAAGGTCGGGCTTGAACCGCTCGATGAGGGCAACGGTCTCCGACACGTTGTCCGCATCGAGTTGCGCGATCTCGATGGGCTTGCCGACGCGCTCGCGGATTTTTTCACACCGCTCGAGGGTGCGGCTGGCCAGGCAGATGTCCGAGAACACTTCCGGCACCTGGACGCACTTGTGCACTACCACATTTCCCACACCGCCCGCGCCGATGATTAGGACTCTGCTCATGGTTCACCTCGACTCTTATCCAACGCTGATCGCTTGCCTCGCGGCTCCGCGGCTGTTGCCCCCCTGCGGAAGCGCACCCCGAGCGGACGGCGCCCGCACGGTCTGCGGTCCCGGCGCCGCACCCAACGGCCCGCCGGCAGGAATATAGCATATCCCACGCCCGGGAAACGAGGGCGCCCGTCGCCTTTAAATCGGAGGCGGGCTCGCCTTATTATGCCCTCGTTCGAGATATCCGGGGAAGGCAAGCGGAAGGCGGACGGTTCCACCGGGAACGCCGCTACCGGGGATGGAGAACGTGGACGTTCGCTGCTCGTGTGGTGAGACCCTTACAATTCCCGACCGGCACGGGGCCCACTCCGTCCAGTGTCCCCGATGCGGGAACACGGTTCACGCGCCGGAGATGCCGGCCGTCGCCGCGACGCCGGAGACGGGGGCCGTGCCGCCCCCGCCGCCGGGGGAATATCCCGTGCGCCGGCGCCCCACGCCCTGGACGGTCCTCCTGGTCAGCCTGGTGGCGGTGGTCCTGGTCCTGGTGGTGTGCGGCGGCGTGCTCCTGGCCATCCTGGGCCCGGCCTTCCAGCGCGCCCGCGACGAGGCGGCCCGCGACACCTGTGCCCGCAATCTTCAGCTGATTCACAACGCCCTCGTCATGTACGCCAACGAGAACCTCGGCTACTACCCGCCCCCGTCGACCGAGCACGGCCGCGTCATGCTTCCCTCGAGGGCGCTCCACCCCGAATACATCGTGGATACGGACGTCTTTGTCTGCAGCGACCGACGGGACGGCGAAGAGCCGCCGGCCCCGCCCGCGGACGACTTCGACGACGAGAGCTACGCCTACCTCAGCCACGCCCTGCTCAACGAAGACCAGGGCATGGCCTACGTGGAATCCCTGCGCCGGGCCTGGACGAACGGCGGCACCGTGGACGACGACGTGCCGCTGGCGGGAGACGAGCGCCTTTGGCGGCTCCGCCTCGGCGTCGAGCGCCTGCTGGCGGCCGACCCGCTGAACCCGGAGGAGGTGGAAGTCCTCCCTGCCCGGATCCCCGTGCTGGTCGAGTGGCCCGGCCACCACGCCTCTCCCGGCGGCAACGTCCTCTACCTGGACGGGCACGTCGAGTTCGTGCCCTACCCGGGGCCCTTCCCCATGTCACCCGCCTTCATCGAAGCGCTGCAAGCCCTCGCGGGTTGGAATCCCCGCCCCACCCAACCGCCCGCGCCGTAGGCTCCGCCCGACAATGATGGGCAATGGCCCGGCATGCGAAGACGCGCGGAGGGGATACATACGCCGCGCGCCGGCCTGACCGTTCCGGATATACCGTCTACCAGGGGAAATTCCCCGAAGGGGATACATACGTAACGCGTCGACCCGATCAACGACCCGA
>CAYVOE010000309.1:0-6412 GCA_964452795.1 uncultured Nitrospiraceae bacterium | reverse complement strand
GCTTGGGGGCTCGCAATGACGGGTAGCGGCAGGCTCACATCCCTGCCCAACGCAGTCCTCGTAGGTCTACGGGGGGCCATCGCACACAAAACCATCGGGCGCAAGTCTCCGGTCCCTGCGTCGGGCAGACAATCCCACAGGGGCCTTTGATCCCGGTTTGTACAGTCTAGCGGTTGCATCCCCTTCCGGGGGGCTCCGGGGGTCGACGGCGACACCGAAAGGGCGGGGCGCGTCAGTCGGAGACGAGGACGACCACGACCCGGCGGGGGCCGTGGACGCCCTGGACGAGGATGCCTTCGATGTCGCTGGTCTTGGACGGGCCGGTGGCCAGGACGACGTTGGTCGGCATGCATTGCGGGCCGGTCGGGAGGGCGGCGGCCTGCGACAGGGTGGCGAAGATGCGGGACTCGTCGAGGACGGCGACGTGGAGCGGAGGCGCCAGCGACAGGAGGCGCGGCTCCGACTGGGACGGCGCGAGAAGCAGGGAACCCGTGTCGGCGACGCCGCAATAGCAGGAGGTAATTCCCGCATCCAGGGCGAAGATCGAGTCCCCCACATCCTCGATGGCACGGTCGTAGGGCACCAACTCCGGCATGCGGTCTTTGCCGGTGCGCCAATAGGATTCGAGCTCGTCGCCGAGGGGAGTGCCGGGACCGTAGCCCGCGCGAGCCACGGCAGCCTCCTTCAGAATCGCGGCGACGGCGGCGGCGCGTTCGTCCGGGGCGGTGCGAATCACCTGTGTGGCGCCCGCTTCCGCGCGGGACATGAACCGCGCAACGAGCTCTTCGCGCGAGAGGGCTTCCCGCGTCCCCCATTCGGGCCGGTCAAGGGGTACGTCGGGCCCCGCGCTTCGCAGGCGCGCCAGTATCCGTTCCCGGGCGCCGCTACTCACGATCCACCTCCAGTTCCTCGAGCCGCCGGTGCAGGGGTTTTGGCGCAGGCCGCGGAGCGGTGCGCACCCGGGTCCACGCGCGGAGCGGCGGCACGGCGCCCGCGGGTATTCGGACCGCGAGGGGAAGGCCGGCCCGAGCGAAGAGGCGGTACAGGCGCGGATGGCGCATGAGAAAGCTCCAGCCGCGCCAGGCGATCCGCTCGGCAAGCTTGCGCTGAGAGCCTCCGCCGAGGACCGGGGACCCCTTCAGCGCGGCGGCCTCGCACCGCAGCCGCAGGATGAGCTCGCTGATGGGGATGCGGACCGGGCAGACTTCGTTGCACGCGCCGCAGAGGCTGCTGGCGCCGAGCTGCGCCCCCGCTTCCTCGAGGCCGTACAACTGCGTGTTGAGGAGCACGCCGATGGGCCCGGAATAGGCGTGGCCGTAGGCATGGCCGCCGATGCGCCCGTAGACGGGGCAGACGTTGAGGCAGGCCGCACACCGAATGCACCGCAGGGTTTGCCGCAGCTCGGGGTCGGCGTAGATGCGGGTCCGGCCGTTGTCGAGGAGGACAAGATGGACCTCTTCGGGGCCGTCTTTCTCGCCGGACCGGCGCGGTGACGAGATGAGATTGAGATAGGTCGAGGCGCGCTGTCCCGTGGCCGATCGGCACAGGAGCGAGTAGAGCGGCGGCACGTCCTCGAGGCGTTCCACCACCTTGTCTATGCCCATGACCGCTATGTGGACGGGCGGCACGGTGGTGCACATGCGGCCGTTGCCCTCGTTCTCGACCAGGCAGAGGGTTCCGGTTTCGGCCACCGCGAAGTTGACGCCCGTAATACCCGCCCCCGCATTGCGGAAGGCCTCGCGCAACACGCCGCGGACGTTGTGCGTCAGCTCCGCAGGATCGTCGGTGAAGGGGTCGAATCGCAGGCGTTCGTTTAACAGAGTCGCGATCTGGCTCTTGTTCTTGTGCACGGCGGGCGTGATGATGTGGGACGGCGTCTCCCCCGCCAGTTGGATGATGTACTCGCCCAGGTCGGTCTCGATGGCCTCGATGCCGTGGCGGCGCAGGAAGGCGTTGAGATGGGTCTCCTCGGTGGCCATGGACTTGCCTTTGACCACGAGGGACACGTCGCGGCGCCGCAGGATGTCCAGGACGATGTCGTTGGCCTCGTCGCCGGTCTCGGCCCAATGGACCCGGATCCCGTTGCGGGTGCAGTTCCGCTCGAGCTCCTCGAGCAGTTCGGGGAGTCGGTCCATGGCGCGCTTGCGCAAGGCGTAGCCGATGTCGCGACTGGTCTCGCGCTCGACCGGATCGGGGAACACGGCCCGCCGGCTCGCGGCGAGGTTTCCGGGTCCTCGCTTGAGGTTGGCGCGCAGCACCGGGTCCTGAAGCAGGGACGCCACCGAGGCCTGGAAATCGCTATGCCGTGGGGCCATGGGTCCGCTCCCACAGAAATTCGGCCACGTGGCGGGCGCGCACGGTGCGGCCCGTGTGCTCGAGGGCGCCCTCGATGTTCATCAGGCAGCCGCAGTCGGTGCTCAGGACGACCGCGGCCCCCGATCGTTCGATGTCGTCGACCTTGTCGCGGACCATCTCCGCCGAGATGGCGGACTGTTTGACCGAGAAGGTGCCGCCGAAGCCGCAGCATTCGCGCTCGCCCGCCAGCGGGGCGATTTCGACGCTTTCGAGCTGCTCGAGGAGTCGGCGGGGCTCGGCGTCGATGCCCATGTCGCGCAGGGCGTGGCACGACGCGTGCCAAGTCACTCGGACCGGCCCGCCCCGGTCGACCAGGTTCACCTTCACCACGTGCACCAGGAACTCGGTGAGCTCGTACACCCGGTCGACCAGGGCCTCGATGCGGGCGCGCAGGGGATCCTCGGAGAACAGCCGGGGATAGTGGCGGCGCATCATGGCGGCACACGATCCCGAGGGCACCACGATGGGATAGTCCCTGGGGAACAGGTCCGCCATGCGCCGGGCCACTTCGCGCGCCTCGTCGGGATAGCCGCTGTTGTACGAGGGCTGGCCGCAGCAGGTCTGGCCGGGCGGGTAGATCACGCGGATCCCTTCGCGGCGAAGCAGCTCGATCCCCGCCAGGCCCGCCTCCGGATAGAACAAATCGACCAGGCAGGTGCCGAAGAAATACACCGCCTCGGGCTTCTCGGGGTACTTCCGCGCTGCGTCCATGAGATGACCTTTCACGTCCCTTGCGCCGTCGGAATCCGTTACGCGCGGGCCCATCATACACGGGCGCGAGGGAGGATTGGAACGGACCGGGAGAAGCGGTTGCCTTGGGACGGCGTTCCCGGGCTAGAATGGCCGCCGCACCCGCTTTTGAACGCCCATGGTGGACCACCCAAGAGGAGACTTGTCCGGAATGACATCAAGCATGCGCACGGCACTGACCGTCCTGGTATCGGCGGCCCTGGGTTCCTCCGCTTCGGCAGCCGACGACGCGCCGGAGGCCCGGTTCATGTCCATGACTCCCGAGGAAGTGCGGGCCTTCGAGATGGAGGTGATGCGCCAGGTCGCCGATCTCGCCCTGATACCGCCCGTGATGAATACGAACCCGCTGCCGGACTACGACTACGACAAGCTGGACTATGGCATGACCATCGGGATCGACCGCACGCCGAACGGCCGGCTCTGGGCGTGCTGGGTGGGCGGTGGGGACAGTCCCGAGGCCTTCTTCGTCCTCGCGACGAGCGACGACGACGGCGAGACGTGGTCCAAACCCCGGCTCGTGGTGGATGCCCACTCGAGGAACCTGCCCATGGACCGCAGCGTGCTGGTGGGGAACCTGTGGACCGATCCCCTGGGCCGCTTGTGGCTGTTCTTCGACCAGTCCATGCACATGTTCGACGGACGGGCCGGGGTCTGGGCGTCCGTCTGCGAGAATCCCGACGCCGACGCGCCGGAATGGTCTCGTCCGCGCCGCATCTGGCACGGCGTGATGCTCAACAAACCGACGGTCCTGTCCACCGGCGAATGGCTGCTTCCGATCTCGCTGGATCAGCGGGAAGGGTTCGGTCCGTTCCGCGGCCAGTTCAAGGAGCTGGATCCCTATCGAGGGGCCAACATTCTCGTTTCCACCGACGAGGGCAAGACGTGGGAACGGCGGGGCGCGGCCCGGTTTCCCAACCCCGACTGGCACGAGCACATGATCGTCGAGCGCCCGGACGGGTCTCTGTGGATGCTGGCCCGCACCGTGCCGGGCATCATGCAGAGCTTCTCGTCGGACGGCGGCCGCACCTGGTCCGAGCCGACGGAGCCGGAGGGGATTCGCCAGCCGAACGCGCGGTTCTTCTTCCGCCGACTGGCCTCGGGACGCATCCTGCTGGTGAAGCACGGCGACGCCGTGGACGCCCACAACGGGCGGGTGATGCTCAGCGCGTGGCTGTCGGAAGACGAGGGTGAGACGTGGAAGGGCGGACTCATCCTCGACGAGCGGACGGGCGTCAGCTATCCCGACGGGTTTCAGGCGCCCGACGGCACGATCTACATTTCGTACGACCGCAACCGCGACACGGATGGCGAGATTCTGCTGGCCCGGTTTACGGAAGACGACGTGCTGCAGAAGCAGCTTGTCGGTCCAAAATCGAAGCTGAAGATGCTCATCAGCCGCCCGCTGGGGTTGAAGAAGGAGCAGTAGCGGAGGCGGGTCTCGCGTGTACGGGGCCGTGGGCGGAGAGGGCGTCGGAGGCCGTCTCCCCCCAAGCACCCCCCTGCGTCACAGCTCGCCGATGGCCACATCCCCGCTGGTGAACTTCAAGTTCTTGAATTCGTCGCCGGCGTGGATCTGGAAGCCGATCCGGCCCCGGTCGTAGGAGGAATCGGTAATGTCAGCGGTCTTGACGCCGTTGAGCCGCACCACCAGCCGATCGCCCTGGGCCCGGACGATCATGGTGTTCCAGTCGTCCTTTTTCTCGACCTTGGGATCGTCGTTGATCGCCAGGAACATCTTGCCGGGGCTGTAGATGGTCCCCGAGTAGGCTACCGGATCTTTCCACTCGAGGATATCCGCCTGGTAGGCCTTCTCCGGCGACTGGTAGCGGAACCAGACGCCCGTATTCGCGGGCCAGTCGACCTTGTACACCACGCGGAGGCGGAAGTCGGCGTACTCCTTCTCGGTGAAGAGGTCGCCGGGTGCGCCGTCGGGTCCCTGGGTGCCCACGAGGTGGCCGTCCACCACGCTCCACGCGGCGTTGCCCTCCTCCACCCAACCCGTCAGGTCCTTGCCGTTGAACAGGGGGGTCATCTCCCGCCCATCGGCTTGCGCCGCTTCCTGGGCGAAGGCGCGCCCGGTCGCCAGCCCCGTCACCATCCCCGCGGCGCCCAACAGCAGCGTCCGCCTTTCGATTCGCAACTCGCGCATGGTCCTCTCCTCCGTTTCAACGGCACGGCAGTCCACAGGCCGAGACAAGAGCGGCCTGACTCCCTCGACTATGGCAAAGCGAAAGGCCCGCATCAACCTAAACGGGTCGTGCGGGCCGTCTCGCCGTACAGACTGTTGCCGGAGCCTATGGGGCGACTGCTGCCACCCCTAGACCGCGCCGAGGACGATGTTGATGACCAACTGAATGTCCAGGGCGTTAATCTGGCCGTCTCCGTTCACGTCGGGCCGGCCGCTTACGGGAATGCCGAGCACCGCGTTGATGACCATCTGGATGTCCACCGCGTTCACCAGGCCGTCGAGGTTGACGTCGCCGAGCAGGGGGTTCGGCTCCTGGGTCACGGTGATCGGGGCGCTGGGCCCGGCTCCGGCCGCCGCATTGCCGCTGTCGTCGGAGGCGGTGCCGGCATCGATGGAGATGGCCAGCGTACCCTCGCCGGTGATCCCCGACAGGATGACTTCGCGCTGGGCGGTGCCGGTGCCCGACACGCTGATGTTTGAGGCGTCGGCCGTGCCGGTCCGAATGAGCTGGACGTCCTCGGACGCCAGGGTCACGGCGTCGGCTCCCGTGTAAGTGACGGTGAAGCTGACGGGACCCGATTCGGTGACGCCCACCGACGGCGGACCGATGGCCACGGTCGGCGGAACCTCGTCGACGCCGACGACCAGGAAGGCGACGTCCGTCACGTTGGCCCGGATGACGTTGCGCTCGGTATCGAGGGACTGGCCGGGAACGGGCGTCCAGGGACCGTCGAGGGACGGGGCTTGATGGAGCCGGAGCCGGTTCTCGTCGAGCCCGGCGACTTCCTCATCGAGGTACTGGATCTCGACGGCGGCGGAGGTGTATCCCGTTCGAGCCGTCTCGATTTCCCAGTACGACGTCGCGAAAGGCAGCTCGTCGAAGTCCGCTCCCCGGTGCAGCGTGGCCGTGACGCGGGACGCGTCGCCGCCGGTGAAGCCGAGCCGAAGGCGCAGCACCGACGCCGTCCGGTCTCCGAAGCCCCGCGCGGGGGCGTTTCCGGCCTTGAAGGCCTCGACGGCGGTGGCCGAGGGGGCGTTGCCGTCTCCGAAGACCAGGGCGACGTAGCCCGTGTTCGAGTCGCTTTCGAGCTTGAAGATGTTGTCGCCCTCGGGAGCGCC
>CAYVOE010000308.1:0-6436 GCA_964452795.1 uncultured Nitrospiraceae bacterium | reverse complement strand
GTCTGTATCCTCTTCGGGGCGTTCTAACACCCACGGCGGACGCGCCGCGGATCGGGGATTCGCGATGACGGATGGGAGGCGCGGCGTGGAACGGATACGGGCTCGACGATGCCCCCGTGCGCTCGTACCACCCGCGTTGCCCCGGCTTAGGGCTCGTTTGTCTCCTCCCGGGCGGCGAGGTGCTCGAAGGGGCGGCCGCGCCAGTCCATCCGCCGCTTCATCAGCGCCCCGGCCAGCGACCGGCAGTCGACCCAGACCCGCAGCAGGCCCGCCAGGGGGTGGAGCCAGCCCAGGCCCCTCCGCATGCGCGCTACGGCGCGCGAAAGCTCGAAGGCCCGCACCGCCTCCCAATAGGAGGCTGCCGCGAGGACGGCGCAGAGCGTCAGAGACAAGCGGAAATCGTTCGCAGTCACCTGATGCGCCACGGCGGCGACGGCGACGGGCAAGGGCAACACCAGCGTCATCAACCAGAACAGGATGCTCGCGAGGAAGTAGGCCGGCTGGTCGTCTCCCGAGACGCGGTTCTTGCGGGCCCAGAAATCCACGAGCTGCCGCAAGCCCCGGTAAAGGCGCACCTGCAGCAGGTCGGGCGTCCAGGCCACGCCCAGCTTGCCGCCCCACCGACGCACGGCCAGGGCGAGAAGGGCGTCCTCCGGCTGACTGGCGTAGAACGCGGAATGGCCGCCGCTGCCCAGGTAGGCCTCCCGCTTCACCAGCATGAAGGCGCCCACGCCCACGGGCAGGAGCCGTCTGTCGACCCGGGGCGAGCGCCGCGTTCCGCCCATCAGCCCCTGCCACTGGATGGACAGCCCCAGCTCTTCGGCCAGGCTGCCGTTTTCCAGCCGGGGTATGCAGGTCAGGAAGTCCAGCCCCTGCTCCTCGGCCAGGGCCACGCCCGCGCGCACGGCCCCCGGCGCGAACACCACGTCGGCATCCGTCAGTAGCAGCCATGTGGCCTTCGGATCGGCCCGGAGCACCGTCTGCCACACGGCGTTGGCCTTGCCGAGCCAGCCCGGCTGCAGCGGCGGGTCGTGGATCACCCGGAGCGCGGGATACTCCTGCGCCAACCGGTCGAGAATGACGCCCGTGGCATCGGTCGAGTGGTCGTCCACGATAAAAACCTCGATATCCGGATAGTCGATGCCTGCCAGCGAGCGGGCGGCGGCTTCAATCCCGTCCTCCTCGTTGCGGGCCGGCGAGATCAGCGTCACCTTCGGCCATTTATCCCGGGTATATCGGGCGCCGTCGTCCGCGCTCAGGCGCGGTGTCTCGCGCAGGCTGCGCATCAGGAGCCACCGCTTCCCGTAGTTCGTCATCCAGACGAAGAGCAAAACCACGACCGCCGGCCACGCCCACGCGGGACGCCCCGTGGCCATCAGTCCGATGAGGATGACGAATCCGACGGCGCGCAGCACAAACGCCACGCGTCGGGCGCGGCGGCGGGTCGGCGGCTTGTGGAGGAGAGTCGGGTCCGCGTTCATAAAACCTGACACTTGCGGTTGGTTTCCACGCTTCGAGGCGGGATCCGGAGTCCCGGCCTCCCGCCTCCGGAGATTCAAAGGCCGACATTATGGGCCCTGGCGGATCCGTCCGTCCAGCTTGAAGCCGGGGCCATTCCGAATCACGCGCCGAACCCACCGGGGCGCCCCGCACGGTTGACACGGCCGACGAACCCCCTTATCGTACTCGCGCAAGACAGCGTGCTTGTTTCCTTCCACTACGCATCAGCCTTCAACCGACGGGGCCGAGGCGCCCGACCTCGCGTTCCCAGGAGCCGGTCCACATGATACGGTCTGCTGCGCTCTCCATCGTTCTCGCCCTGGCTTCCACGGCCGCGTCCGATGAATCCCTCCTGCAGGTGAGCCCCACGACGACGAACCGCGTGATCATCGAGCACCCGAAACTGGGCGGGACCTGGGAAATGCGGACGCCCGAGGTGGTCGGCTCCGGCGACGTCTTGCACTACTACCCGTCCCACTACCCCGATTTCACCGCCGAACCCCTCCGCTGGGCCTACTACGAAGACGGCCGCTTTGGCTACGACTGGACGCCGGACCTCGAAAAGGACGCCGAAGCGCTGAGCGCAGCCACCAACCTCGCGCCCTACACCTTCCGGCCGGCGACGCGCGTGTCCGTGCGCCTCGAGACGGCGCCGAACGAAATCCGGCTGACCACCGCCGTCACCAACCTCACCGACGAGACCCTGCACGAAGTCTGGCACGAGGGCGGATGCCTGCAGAACATGACGGAGAAGTTCCGCGACCGCGAATTCGAGCGCACCTGGATCGAGACCGAAGCGGGCCTCACGGTGGTGCGCGACACGGAGCGTTCCATGGGGATCCGGTGCGCCTACATGAGCGATCCTTCCTGGTACGAAGGCGGCCTCCATCGGGTCGGACACGCCTTCTGGGGAGAAAGCCCCACCCGCGTCACCTCCCCCTTGGTGATGCGCGAGGCCGAAGACGGCGGCGTCATTGCCATCGCCTACGAGAACGCCTTCCGCGTCTCGGTGAACTCCGACGAGCACCACCACTGCATCCATTCCTCGCCCTATTTCGGCGACCTCGCTCCCGGCCAGACCCGCGTCCGCCGCGGCGTCATCCTCTTCGGCACCGACCGGGAAGAGGTGCTTCGCCGGCTCAAAGCCCTGGGCTTTGAAGTCACGGGTCCCCGCCCGTCATCTCAGGAATAAGCCGCGAAAAACCGGCCCGTCGCTTCGGCCCGGCTGGACGGACGCGGGGGCCGCACGGTAAGATGCAGCCCTGATCCGTTCGGCGATCTTCCGCTTCCCGCGTTGACGTTCCATGGCACACGACATACCGGGCGTCGGGACGCCGAACAACAACACTTGCTGAGGCCCACACATGGGATCGGTCCTTTCCGTGCGTTACTCCGAAAATCCCCGACCCTGGTACGCGCATCCATTCGGGGTCGCCATCGTCTCGGCGGTGGCGGCGGTGTGCGTCCAGGAGTTCCTGGCGCGCTACCTCGCGGGGAGCCCGTTCCTCGTGCCCCTGTGCGCCGTCGTGGTGTCGGCGCTCTACGGAGGATTGTGGCCGGCCCTGCTTACCGTCGCGATCACGGCCCTGGCCACCGGTTACCTCCTCCTTACTCCCTCGGACAGCATCCGCATCGAGCCGGAGTACCTCCCCATCCTGGCGATATACGTCGGCTTGGGCGCCTCCATCGGATGGCTCGCAGCCGGACTCGGCCGGTGGCGCCGTTCGTGGCAGGAAGGGGAAGAGCGATTCCGCACCGCCCAGGAACTGTCGCTCGACGGGTTCCAGGTGATGGAAGCGGTCCGCGACGCCGACGGAAAGATCGTGGATCTCGAGTGGGTCTACGCCAATCCCGCGGCCCTCAACGTTGCGGGAACGTCCCTCGTCGGCAAGCGCTACCGCAAGTTCACGGGCGCCATCCCCGAAGCGGCCGACGTGCTCGAGGCCTACATCCGCGTCATCGAGTCCGGCACGCCCCACGACCGCGAACAACCCTACACCGTGAACGGCCAGGAGCGATGGTTCCGCAACATGGCCGTGAAGCTCGGCGACGGCGTGGCGGTGTCGTTCTCCGACATCACCGAGCGCCGCCGCATGGACTCGGAACGGGCCCGCCTTCTCGATGAGGCCGAGAAGGCCCGGTCCGACGCCGAGATCGCCGCCGACGCGGCCCAGCGGTCGGAGGCCATCTACCGCGCCATCGGCGAGTCCATCCCCTTCGGCATCTGGATCGCCGACGCCTCGGGCCGGATCGAGTACGTCAGCGAATGCTTCGCCCAATTCCTCGACCTTTCCTCGGAAGAGGTTCGCGGCGACGCCTTCTTTAACCGGTTCCATCCCGACGACGCCGAGCGGGTCCGCGACGGCTGGAAGGCCTTCGCCACCCGGGGCGAGGGCGTATGGACCGACGAGTACCGCGTTCGGGGCCGCGACGGCCAGTACCGCACCGTGCTCAGCCGCGGCGTGGCCATCCGCGACGACGACGGCCGCCTCGTCCGATGGGCCGGCGTCAACCTCGACGTCACGGCGGAGCGGGAGCAGGAGATGGCCCGTCGCGCCCACGAGGCCCGCCTCCAACTCGTCCTCGCCCAGATGCCGTCCCTTCTCTGGACGACCGACCGCGACCTGCGGGTTACCTCGCTGCTGGGCCAGCTCCCCGGGACGGACCGCGACACCGAGCGCATCCGGGGGCGCTCCCTCTACGACATCGCCGCCGAACGGGGCGAGACCGACCTCGTCATTCCGCCCCACGAGCAGGCCCTCCGCGGCGAGGTGAGCCGTTACGAGCGGCGAAGTCCCGCGTCGGACCGGCAATTCATGGTCTGGGTGGAACCGCTCCGCGACTCCGGTGGCGGCATCGTCGGCACCCTGGGGCTCGAAGTCGACATCACCGAGCGGCGGCGCATGGAGGAGGCGCTCCGGCTGCGCGAGGAAGAGCTGCGCCTCATCACCGATTCCGTGCCCGCCCTCATCTCCTACGTGGACGCCCAGAGCCGCTACCGCTTCGTCAACCGTCAGTACGAGGTCTGGTTCGGTATGCCCCGCGAACAAATCGTGGGGTTGACCCTCGAGGAGTTCCTCGGGCCGGAAGTATACAACCGGGTCAAGCGGCTCACCGACACGGCCCTCCGCGGCGAGCCCGTGCAGTACGAGCAGTTTCTGCCCTACGCCGTCGGAGGGGCCCGCCATACCCGAGGCGCCTTCATTCCCCACCGCGACGAACGGGGCCGCGTCCTGGGCTTTTTCGCCATGGTCCAGGACGTCACCCAAGAGGTCGAGGTCCGGGAGGCCCTTCGGGCGCGGGAGGAGGAGTTCCGCGCCGTATTCGATCTAGCCGGGAGCGGCAAGGCCCAGGCCGACGCCGATACGGGCCGGTTCGTCCGGGTCAACCGTAAGTTCTGCAACATTACCGGCTACACCCCCGAAGAGCTCCTCCACCTTACCCTCGACGACCTCACCCATCCCGGCGATCGCGAACAGGACGCCGCCGCCGTCGAGGCGGTCCTGCGGGGCGACGCCGAAGACTGGCACAGCGAGAAGCGGTTCCTCCGCGAGGACGGCGCGGTCATCTGGGTCTCCATCGCGGGCGCCGTGGTGCGCGACGGCGACGGCCGGCCCTTCCGCATGGTCACGGTGATCCAGGACGTCACCGATCGGAAACGGGCCGAGGAGGCGGTCCGCGAAAGCGAGGAACGCCTGCGGGTGGCCGTCCAGCACTCGGGGATCTTCGTTCTCAACCAGGACCGCGACCTGCGCTACACCTGGGCCTACAACCTCCTGAATTTCCCGCCCGAGACCCTCCTCGGGCGGCGCGACGAAGACCTGTTGCCGCCCAAGGAGGCCGAGGACCTCACCCGCATCAAGCGCCGCGTCCTCCAGACCGAGCGGGGCACCCGCGAGACCGTCGAATTCACCACCGACGGCGAGCCGCGCATGTACGATTTCACGGTTGAACCGCTCCGGAACGACCGCGGCGAGGTCGTCGGCATCACGGGCGCCGCCTACGACATCACCCGCCAGGTTCGCATCGAGCAGGAACTACGCGCCCTGACCCAGACCCTGGAAGACCGGGTCGCCGAACGCACCCGCGACCTCGAGCGGTCCCACGAGGCCCTGCGCCAGTCCGAGCGGCTGGCGGCCATCGGTCAGATGATCACGGGCCTTTCCCACGAATCGCGCAACGCTCTCCAGCGGAGCTACGCCTGCCTCCAGATGCTCGAACGCCGTTTCCCCGACAACGACGGGATCCAGCACCTCGTGCGGGAAGGCCTCGCCGCCCACGAAGACCTGCGCCGCGTCTTCGAAGAGGTCCAGGGCTACGCCGCGCCCCTCGTCCTCGACCGCAGACCCACCGACCCGGCGCCCGCATGGCGCGCGGCCTGGGAAAAGGTCGCCGACGTTCGCCAGGGACGGGACATTTCCTTCGAAGAGCATCTGGACACCCCCGAGGTCTCCTGCGAGATCGATGCCTTCCGCATGCAGCAGGTCTTCCGCAACCTCTTCGAGAACGCCGTCGCCGCGTGCTCCGACCCCGCCCATATCGCTGTCTACACGACCTCCACGATCCTCGGCGGTCAGCCCGCCCTGCGCATCACCGTGCGCGACAACGGTCCCGGCCTCAACGAAGAGCAGGCCCAGCGAATCTTCGAGCCCTTCTATACCACCAAGACCAGGGGCACCGGCCTCGGCATGTCCATCGTCAAGCGCATCGTCGAAGCCCACGGAGGCCGCATCGAGGCCCGCCCCGCCCCCGGCTCCGGCCTCGACGTCGTCATCGAGCTCCCCTGCAAAGCCGCCGTCGCCAGCACCCCCGAAAAATAGCCCCGCCCCACCGTCTTTTCCCGAAGGGGATACATACACAGCGATGCAGACCAACTATGGGACAAGCCCACTCTGCCACTGACTTCCGCTCCACCCGACGTAGTGCTACGAGGACT
>CAYVOE010000307.1:3129-6445 GCA_964452795.1 uncultured Nitrospiraceae bacterium | reverse complement strand
CATGTATCCCCTTCGGGGAACTTCCGCATGGACAGTGGGTGATGGCGGAACGGTGAGGGCGCTGGGTGGGCCGGCGCGCTGTGTGTCTGTCCCCCGCGGGCAAAGGCGCGGCGCGGCGCGGGGGCTTACCTACTCGTCGGCGGAGTACATGCGGCGGTACTGACGGGGGGAGACGCCCTGGTGGCGCTTGAACAGATGGGAGAAATGGGAGGAGTCGCAATATCCCAGGGTTTGGGCGACCTCGGTAATGGAGATGGGGGAGTTTAACAGGAGCCAACTGGCGTGATGGATGCGGCGCCGCTGGAAGTAGTCCATGGGGCTCCACCCCGTGGCTTCCTTGAAGAGCTTGCTGAAATAGTCGGGCGATAACCCCGATTCCTGGGCCAGGGCGGCCACGTGGATCGATTCGCCCTGTTCGATGTAGCGCTCGAGCTGCTCGAGGGCGGCGCGGACCTCGGGCGGTGCCACCAGCGGGGGCGGATCGGGATTCGTCCGCAGGTGGGCCCGTCCAAGGACCAGCAGCAGTTTCTGGAAGCACCACTTCAAATAGTCCACACAGGGCCGTTCCCGGTCGTACTCGTGGACGATGTCGTGGAGTTCGCGCACGCACGCGTCCATCTCCCCGGGCAGGAGGGGAATGGCGGGGATGCGGTCGCTGACGGGCCGCTGGAACAGGGCCGACCCCAGGAACAGGGCCACCACCCCGTCGAGCCGCCACAGGGCTCCCAGGTCGGGCAGCAGCCACTCGGTGAGGTAGTAGATGTTGGTGTTCTGGAGTCCGTCGATGTCGTCGAAGGCATGGACCTGTCCCGGCGCCACCACCAGGGCCGTGCCGGCCGAGACGGGTGTATCGGCCCGGAGCGTTCGGTGGAGCGCCGTTCCGCCCCGGACCAGGACGATCTCGTAGTAATCGTGGTCGTGGGCCTCGACGGACCGGTCGTGAGGGATCCGGTGGGTTTCGCCGCACTCCATGTGCCGGTCCTCGAGGGGGTCGGAGAATTCCCAGTTCCGGGCCCGTTTGCCGTAGAGATAAGTGCCCACGCGGACCGGCTGTAGCGCCGACAGGTCCACCTTCGCCTGGGTGACGCGGTAGCGGGGTTTCAGCGTGGCCGCCGGATTCATGCAAGTTTTCCTCCGAAAACCAACAAGCGCGGGAGCCCCGTCGTCGCTATACTTACATTGGACAGCGGGGCGAACCGCCTACATTTCGATCATACGCGTACGGTGAGGACTTGACAACCGGTCCCCCCCCGGCGCGAGGGACGCACGGTATCGTTGCCATTCGGGGAGCTTGTCCGGATCGGGCGTGCGACGCGCTCGACGCCGCGAGGGGCAGTCAGTGCCATTATCCACCGGGGAGTAGGAACATGAGAACCAGACGCACGGGATTCACATTAATCGAGCTGTTAGTAGTCATTGCCATCATCGGGATCCTGGCGGCCATCCTCCTGCCCGCCCTGGTACGGGCCCGAGAAGCGGCCAACCGATCCTCCTGCCAGAACAACCTGAAGCAGTGGGGCGTCATCTACAAGATGTTCGCCGGGGAGAACAAGGGGAAATGGGTGCCCTGGACACGACACCTGCCCTCCGACCCGGAGACCGGATACTCTCCGGAAGGGCTTATGACTCCGGCGCCGGACCTGCTTTATCCCGAGTACTGGACCGACCCGGGCATCGCCATTTGCCCGTCCGACTCCCGGAGCGACTCGATCGGCGCCATGTTCGAGCTCGGCAGCGGGGACTACGTGGCCATGATTCGAAACGCCGGAGCGAAGGCCTCGGGCGACTACGGGTACAAGCTTTGCCAGTTCGGCCTCCTGGCGATGCAGCCCTCGTACCTCTATATGGGCTACGCGGTGCGGACCGGTTCCCAGTTGGCGGACCTGTTCAACAGCGCGGGCCTCGCCCAGGGCCGCGCCTTCACCAAGGTTTGGGCGGACTATCCCGACGGCCTGGACTGGGGATCTCCGAACGAGATCTGCAAGTTCTTCACCAAGACCTTCAACCCCAAGTACACCTTCCCCGAGTACGACATCAGCGAGAGCGCCAACCTGGGAGCCGGCTGGAAGATCCCGGGGCATCTTAACGACGGCTGGCCGCGGGACGACAACGGCGAGCTTCTCCCCGACATCTACTACCGCCTGCGGGAGGGCATCGAACGGTTCATGATCACCGACATCAACAATCCCGCCGCCGGCGCCAAGGCGCAAAGCACCATCCCCGTGATGATGGACTCCTTCGCCCGGGCCCGGGGCAACAACTGGGACGACAGGCTCTCGGCGGACACGGCGGTGGTGCGCTTCAACCACCTGCCGGGGGGCGCCAATGTCCTCTACATGGACGGCCACGTCGAGTTCGACCGCTACGACCAGGAATGGCCCTGCGGCGATCTGCCCAACGGCAACATCGGCGGCATGATCAGCTTCTACGCCACGGTGGCAGGCGGCTTCGGCTGAGGCGGTCCCTCTCTCGAGTCGGAGCGCTTCGTTCGCGATGGGACGCCGGCGTTGCTTCACCGCGCCGGCGTTCTCCTTGACGACACGGCTTATTAACGTGAACCCGCGGCGTCCGAGGGCCGCATTCAATTGGGGAGTATGGGTAACATGTTCAAGTTCTGGAAGAGCCTGGCCGCAGCCGGATTGATAGCCGCCGTGGGCTGGGGCTGCGGGGGAGGCGGCGGAGAAGAGCCCGTCGCCGTGCAGATGACGCCGGAGCAAGAGGCCTTCATGCGCATCGAGATGGAGCGCCAACAGCAGCGCCTGGGGAACTATCCTCCGCCGCCGGGCGCCGACGAGGCCCCGCAGGCCCCGGCGCCGTAAGGCCGTTCCCGAGACTTCACATACGCATACCGGCGCGATTCCCTTCGTGGCACGCGCCGGTCTCTTGATGCCGTCGCGGGCTACCGCACCTGTTCGACGAAGGCGTCGTAGAGGCGGTCCAGCTCGGCGGCGAGGGCCGGGTCGAGCTCGAAATTGTGCCCGGCGAGGAGTTGCCGGATCCGTTCGCGGACGCGGTCTTTGACGGAAGGCCGGCCAGCCGCGTCCCAGGCCTCGGGCGACCAATTGGGGAACAGCTCCGATCGGCTCAGACTCCGAAAGCCCTCGAGCGTGGAGGGGTGGGTGATGAAAGAGCCCCCCGGTCCCACCTCGCGGATGGCGTCGAAACCGAGGTCGTCGGGGTCGAAGGTGAATCCCTCCGCGAGGGCCATGACGTGCCGGACGATCTCGACGTCGAGGAGGAGTTGCTCGGCGCTGAAGATCTTGTCGATGCCGAGCATGCCGCCGAAGGTGAAGCGGCGGGCGCCGGCAAGGGCCGC
>CAYVOE010000307.1:0-3119 GCA_964452795.1 uncultured Nitrospiraceae bacterium | reverse complement strand
CTGGGCCAGGGCGTCGCCGTCGGGGAACAGGGCGTTGGTGTGGAAGGGCTTGCAGGTGTAGGGGTCGGCGCCGTAATAGCGGTTGACCTGGGCGCCGAGCAGGTACATGAGGACGTGCTCGGGCACGCCGTAGGCGATGGTGCCCGTGGTCATGTCGAAGGGGTACACGTCGAACCGGTAGCGCAGCGGATTCTCGAGTCCCATGGCGTAAAAGGCGCAATAGGCGCCCAGGACGGTGGCGATGTTCTCGACGAAGGACGCGACGAGGGGAAGGGGACTGGTGAGGCCGCGCAACGGCATGCTGCTGAAACCCAAGGGGATGTTGCGGCCCTTTTCGATGAACTCCAACACGATGTTGACGGCATCGCCCTCGATGCGGAGCGGGTCCAGGACGAACACCGGCAGGCTGAAGGGCCGGTCCAGCACCTCCGCCATGCGATAGATCGTATCGGCGGCCGCCCGGGACGTGATCCCCACGTCGCACGCGGTGCGCGAATGTTCGCAGCCGATCTTGTAGGCCAGGACCTCGCACAGGGCGGGGGGCACGTCCTGGGGCAGGCCGGGCGTTCCGCCCAGGACGCCTTCGCCGTGGAGGCCGTCGACGATGCGGGCGGTCTCGATGCAGTCCGACGTCGACATGGGGCGCAGCTCGTCCGTGAAAGGGTCGATGACCTGGAAGGCGTATCCGCTGAGGATGTCGATGACGGGTGCCTCGGGGGCACGCTCGGTGGGCGCCACGGTCTGCCGGTACTCCTCGACGCAGCCGTCGACGTATTCGGGGGCGAAGCGGACCCGCGTGCCGTCGATCCGGATGCCCGGGCCCGAGATGCGGTTGAGGATGGCCGGAACGGGGATCTCGACGCCCACCTCGTCGAGGACCCGCAGCGCCTCGCGGTGCATGCGGTCCAACTGCGTCCGGTCCAGTCCTCCCGAGATTTGATACGAAATGCGATCCATGGTCGATTGCCCGCCGCGGGTTGACTCGCTTCCCCGATTTCGCTTCATGTATAGCACGACGGACGACGGGCGGGATTGAGCTTTTCCGGCTCCGAACTTGCACGAATCCGGGCGGCGGCCTTCGAGGGAGAGTGAAAGGACCGCAACCGTAGCATATCCTGGCAGAGTCCGCCACTGGAACTCTTGAGCGTTTCGGGCCGATAATTTGCATGAATTCGATGCCGGCCGATATCGCACGCAATGGGCGGAGAGCCGGGGGGGAGATCGACATGCCGCTGAAGACACTTTGCCTGAACGGAGACTGGCGACTGACGGACGCCGCGCACAATGCGGGCGCGGACGAGGGACTGCACCGACCTGAGACCGATGCCTCGGCGTGGCTGACCGTTCCCGTGCCGGGCGACATTCATCCCGCGCTCGAGGCGCAGGGGCGCCTGCCCGACCCCTTCTGGGAGCTCAACAGCGACCGGTGCACCTGGACGGGGCGAAGGGACTGGTGGCACCGGCGCGACTTCGAGGTCCCGGCCGATTTTGCGGGCGACCGCATCGACCTGGTCTTCGACGGCATCGACACCTACGGCGAGGTGTGGTTCAACGGCGAGAAGGTCGGCGAGACCGACAACATGTTTCGTCGGTTTCGCTTTGACGTAACCAACCTGGTCCGGCCGGGCGAGACCAACACGGTCGTGGTGAAGGTGGGGGCGACCCTCGAGATCCTCGAGGCCCGCGACACGAGCAAATACGTGGCCTGCTTCTACGCGCCGCGGATTTTTGCCCGCAAGGCCCAGTGCCAGTTCTCGTGGGATTGGGCGCCCCATCTTCCGGCCCTGGGCATCTGGCGGGGCGTTCGGCTCGAGGCCCGGACGGCGGGGGTGATCGAAGACGTCTTCGTCCGGACCCGAATCGACGGAGCCCTGTTCTTCGCCGTCGAGCTGGACGGCTATGGGGAAACGGGCGACGGGAACCGGGAAGAGATCGAGATCGAGGTTCGCGACGGCGCCCGCGTCTTCGTCACGCGCATACCGCGCCGGGGCAGCCGCCACTTTGCCCACCTCACGATCCCGCGTCCGAAGTTGTGGTGGCCGAACGGTTATGGGGATCCCCATCTCTACACGTATACCGTGCGCCTGCGGCGGGGGAAGAAGGTGATCGATACGCGGACGGGCCGGTTCGGCATCCGCGAGGTCCAATTGATCGAAGAGCCCACGGCGGAAGGCACCCACGGGTTCCGGTTCCGCGTCAACGGCGTGGACGTGTTCTGCCTGGGCGCCAACTGGGTGCCGGCCGATTGTTTCCCGGGCACGGTGACGCGGGACCGGTACGCCCACCTGATCCGCCTGTCGCGGGAGGCGAATTTCAATATGCTCCGCGTGTGGGGCGGCGGCATCTACGAGCACGACGACTTCTACGACCTCTGCGACGAGAACGGGATCATGGTGTGGCAGGACCTCATGTTCGCCTGCGCCGACATCCCCGACGACGACCCCGTTTTCGCCATGTCGGTGATTCCCGAATTCGAATACCAGGCGCGGCGCCTGCGCAACCACCCCTGCATCGTCCACTGGTGCGGCGGCAACGAGAAGACGGGCACCTTCGGCGCCATGATGCACTACGGAGACAACGTGGCCAAGTACATCGGCCGCGGCGTCATCCAGGACCTCATCCCCGACGTCGGATACACGCCGTCGAGCCCCTACAGCCATACCGACGTGGGCAACGACATGACCTCGGGCGACACCCACGGCGGGTGCTATGAAGAGGCCTTCCGCGACGACATCCGCAAGTTCCGGGAACATTTCGGCCGCATCAACACGGTGTTCAACTCCGAATTCGGCCTCTACGGTCCCTGCCAGATGCGGTCGCTGCGCAAGTTCATTCCCGAAGACAAGCTCTGGCCGTTGAACGAGGTCTGGGAGCACCACATCCAGGACAACCCGTACAACACCCTGCCCGAGACCTTCGTGCAGGTGCAGGAGAAATGCGCCACCACGCTGTTCCACAAACCCGACAGCGCGGCCGAGTTCGTGAAGGTGGCGGGCACCTTCCACGCCGAGGTGCTTCATGAAGAGCTGGAACACCATCGGCGCCGCATGTTTACCAACGCCGGCGCCCTGGTCTGGATGCTCAACGACTGCTGGCCCTGCGCGAGCTGGTCCATCATC
>CAYVOE010000306.1:5238-6446 GCA_964452795.1 uncultured Nitrospiraceae bacterium | reverse complement strand
GTCAAGGCTGATCCCATCGCCTGTATAGACCCAGTCTAACGAGGGGCCGGTCGTATCATCGACCGGCCCCTTTGAACAGCGTGACGCATCGTTGCAACAGCGGGGTGGGTGGCGCCCCCGGATGGGGCGAACGGCAGACCGGCGAATTTGATCATGAAAGGGCATATACGAATGCAACGGGCGCTGATGGCGGCAGTGTTGGTGTACGGCGGTGCGGTGGCGGGAGCGGAGGTGCCGAAGATCGAGCCGCCCCTGGAGGCGGGTCCCCTTCGCGAGGGGCCGCCGGTGGGGTTCGTCACCCATCCCCACATGGGCGACCACGGCAACCTCGAGGCCCTGGCCGAGACGCCGGCCACGGCCGAGCTGAGCAACGTCTTCGGCTGGCGGATGCTGAACGAGCCGAAGCCCGACGAGCCGTTCAACATCGAGGACCTGCGGGTGGACTTCTCCATTGCCACGGAGTGGCTCCGAGAGGTCTACCGTTCGGGCCGCACGGCCTATCCCATCCTGGACACCGGCATTCACCACAGCGAATCGGCCTGGCGCCGCGCCATTACCGAGCGCGCGGGACAGAATGTGGTGGGGTACGACGGGGTGACGCGCCACTGGTCGTCCTTTCACTCGCCCCTCTACCGGGAATCGGTATTCCACTACGTCGATCAGCTTATCGACTGGGTGAAATTGAACGATACGGAGAACCGAATCCCCGGATATCTGAACGGCGCGGAATGGTTCTGGCCCTACGGCACCCACGACTTCAGTACTCTGGCCATCGAGGCCTTCCGCGCGTGGCTGAAGGCGAAATACGGCACCATCGAGGCGGTGAACCAGGCCTGGGGCGCATCCTTCGCCGATTGGTCCGAGGTGGAGCCTGTGCGGCCCTGGGGCGCGGGCGAATTCAGCACGAGCTACGGCACCTACAGCCTCGGCGGGCCCGCGGTCTACACCTGGGCGTCGCCATCCTTCGCTGTCGAACAGGGCAAGGACCTTCGCATTGCCATTTCGTACGAGACTTCCGGCGTGGCGGAAGGTTTGGTCGACGCGGTGGCGCTGTGGATGGACGACAACGACGAGGGGATCAGCCTCACGGCGTGGGCGCTGAACGTCGATGGGAACGCCGGACGCTTCGAGACCTACGCCCGCCCGCCGCGGCCCCTTGTCGAGCGGCCCGCAACGCCGACGAGGATGCGGCTGCTCCTGCGCCTGAA
>CAYVOE010000306.1:0-5228 GCA_964452795.1 uncultured Nitrospiraceae bacterium | reverse complement strand
GCCGAGCGTACGCGACGCGATCACCGGCGTGGAACTGCTTCCGCAAAGCGAGTGGGGCTTCCACAAGAGCGGCGAGGCCACGGGCCAACTCGACGCCCGGGGGCCGCGCATGACCATCGAAGGAACCATCCCCGAGCCGCCCTACGCCCGCAGCGGCATCGCCCACGACGACTGGATCGCCTTTACCTACGAATCCATGGCCGACTGGCTCGACGTGTGTGCCCGATACATCAAGGAGCGGGACCCGTCGCGCCAAGTGGTGAGCTACGTAGGCTGGGTCTTCGCCATGCAATGCCAGTGGGCCGGCGCCTTGCAGGAGCAACGCCTCGACATCAGCCTCGCCAATTCGCCCAACATCGAAGTCAACGGCATTCAGATGTGCATCGCCGGCGACGACTACACCTATGCCACCTTCCTCATCGACATGGCGCGCAAGTACGACAAACCCATGGTAACGACGGACCTCATCGACTTTCCCTACGGCCTGTTCTCGGGCTTCGAGCCCATCTACCGGGGTAGCCTGGCGAGCGTGCAGCACGGCCTGGACGGCTTCTTCTACTACAACTGGTGGGGCACCCGGGACTACTCCTATTCGGATCACCTGTCGAAGGGTGAGCTCGACCGGATGCTGCGCGACAGCCGCTCGGCCATCGAAGCCCTGGCGGGCGCCCGGCCGGTGGTGGACGCGGCCGTGATCTCGCCCATCCTGCCCTACTCGCTGTTGGACGAGGGCGGGCGCAAGGGCGATCCCCACGATGCGGGCGGTCTCTACCGGCTGGTGCTGGATCTCGGAATCACGCCCGACGTGTGGACACCCTACGAAATCGGCAAGCGCGGCGCCGACGCGCTGAAGGCGTACTCGGTGGTGTTCCTGTCGGACTGCCCCGTACTGCCGATCGACGTAAACGCGGCCCTGGTGGAATACGTTCGGGGCGGCGGCGTGGTGGTGATGTCGGGACGGACGCCCGCGCGGGATATGGCCGGCGAACCGTTGACGACGCGGCTGTGGGACGGGGAGACCGTGGAAGGCAAGGTCGCTCTTGGCGAGGGCGTCGCGGTGCGTCTGGGCGAATCGGTCGGCAGACAGTACTGGGGCAAGATCGAGCAGGTGGCGGTCTATGGCAATACGCCCCCGGTGCCCGTGGAAGCCGCCGATCCCGCGCGCACGCCCCAGAACCGGCGGGCCTTGCGGCTACGGGCGGACCGGGCCTTGCGCGACGCCGGCGTGACCCTGCCGGTGGAACTGAGCCTCGACAGCGGCAACGTCCACGCCTCGCTCCACCGCGACACGGACGGCGGCCATATCCTCTTTCTGGTGCACAAGGGGAAAGGGCGCATCTACGACGTGCCGGTGCGGTTCAACCTGGGCCTGAAGGACACGACGGTGGAAATGGTCGGAGATTTCGAGCAAGAGCACACCGTGAGCGTGGATTCGGAGGGCCGCGCCACCCTGCCCGCCTTCAGCCACAGCGCCCTGGTGCGAATCCCGACCGGGGGATAGTTGCTCGTGGCTCGTTGCTGATTGCTGATTGTTCACCAGGGGAGAAGAGCGGCGAAGATTGAAGCAGGCAGGGAAATGATGTGACCCCGGCGGGACCCCGCGTATGAAGTCAATAGGAAAGGCCAGCAACCGGAGTTTCCTAAGTTGCTGGCCTTCAATGCTTTAAATGGTCGGGGCGACTGGATTTGAACCAGCGACCTCTTGACCCCCAGTCAAGTGCGCTAACCGGGCTGCGCTACGCCCCGACATATTTGGTCATTCCTCGTCAAGCCGCTTGAGCAGGGCTGCGATCTCGGCCTCGATTTTGTCGAGGTACTCGAGCATCTGGGTCCGGGTTTTGGGGCGCCCTTCGCCCTTGAGCTCCTGCGTGAGCCGCTTGCGCGCTCCCTCGGTCGTCATCTTCTCGTTCCGAAGAAGCTCCTTGATGCGCCATACGATATCGACATCTTCGGCCGTGTAGTACCGGCGGTTGGCTCGGTCCCGCTTGGGCCTGAGCTGCGGAAACCGCTGTTCCCACTGCCGCAGGATGTGCAGCGAAACGCCGGTCATCTGGCTGACTTCGGCGATGCCGTATCGTCGGCTGTCAAGCGTGGCCATGATACCTAAGGTGTCTCCAAAAAAGCAAACTCCCGCGACCGCCGGGGTCGAGGGCGGAAACCCCGGTGCGGGCGGGAAAGGGACGGCTGCCCTGAATGCGCCTGCGTCGTGAGTCCCCGGGCCCTTGCGGTTCCTAGAGTATCATTGGAACGGGCCGGGCGTCCAGGGGAGACAAAAAGACCGCCCGGCGCGCGGGAGAATCGGCGGCCGGGCGGAGGGAAGAACGTCGGGCGGTGTCAGGTCTGGGGCGCGGCGGATTCGGGTTCGGCGACGGGGCTCTCGTCGCGGGTCCAGACGGTGAGGTTGGTAAGGTCGCGGTCGCGGGCCGGAAACACGAGCGCGGCGACAAGGTAGCCGATGACGAACATGACGACGTTTCCGACGAGGCCCGTATAGTAGGTGTCCATGGGCAGGGCCAGGTACTTGGCCAGTCCGGCCGGGATTCCCAGGGCCATGAAGCGGGCCTCGGAGATGAATCCGGCGTCTTTGCTGATCATCCAGGCGGTGAAGACGAGGGTGCACACGATGCCGACGGCCACGGCCCGTCCATCGCCCCGGCGGGTGAGGAAGCCGAGGCAGTAGAGCCCGAGGAGACCCCCGGCGAAGACGGCGGCGAGCTTGGTGGACGTGTCCTGGAGCGTAAGGGTCTGGGAGGCCATGAGGAGGGCGGCGCCGCCGAGCATGGCGAGGGATGCGGCGAGGGAGACGGCCTGGGCGGCGCGCATGTAGTGCCGTTCGTCGCGGTTCTTGGCGATGTGGCGGCGGTACACGTCGGTGATGCCGACGGCGGAGATGGCGTTGATGCTCGACGAGAGGGACGACATGGCGGCGGCGAGCACGCCGGCGATGACCAGCCCGGTGAGGCCGGGGGGCAGATAACGAACGACGAAATAGGGGAGAATCGAGTCGGCCTTGGCGTCGCCTTCGCCGGTGAGCATGGCGGCGGCGTGTTCATCGGGGTTCAACTGAAAGAACACGTAGAGGGCGGTGCCGAGGAACATGAAGAAGGCCCAGGTGGGCACGCTGCAGGCCACGCAAATCCAGACGGCCTTGAGGGCTTCGCGGGGGTTTCGGGCGGCCACGTATTTCTGGATGACGTTCTGGTTGCTGCTGTATTCGGTGAGCCAGTTGTTGAGGCCCACGAGGAGCAGCATGATGACGGTCTTCTGGCTCAGGCTGAAGCCCAGAGGCGCCGGCACGAGTTCCCCCGTCGCGGGGTCGGGGTCGCCGAAAATGAACTTTTTGTCGGCCGCGGCATGGCTGATGATGGTGGAGAGGCCGCCGTCGATGTTGTAAATGATCACGAGCAGACACAGCAGCCCGCCGCCCCAGAGGAGGAAGGACTGGAAGAAGTCGGTCCAGATTACGGCCTCGATCCCGCCCATGACGGTGTAGATCGAGGTGACCACGCCGCCGATGAGGATGCTCCAGTAGGCATTGAGTCCGGTCATTTCCTGGACCAGGAGCGACACCAGATACAGGACGAGGCTGAGCCGGACCACCTGGCCGAAGATGAACACCAGGGCGGCGTACATGCGGGTCTTGGGACCGAACCGGCCCTCGAGGTATTCAAAGGCCGAGGTGATTTGGGCGCGGCGGAAGTAGGGCAGGAAGATAATGGAAGCCAGGAACACGCCGACGGGCAGCATCAGGCACAGGAGGAACCGGAGATAGGCGGTCTTGTAGGCGTCTGCGGGGTAGGCCACAAAGGTGATGGAACTGATGGAGGTGGCGAACATGGACAAGCCGATGAGCCAACCCGAAAAGGACCGTCCGCCGAGGAAGTAGTTCTCCGTCGTCTTGTTTTTCCGGGCGAAATAGGGCCCGAGAGAGGCCATACTCGCGAAGTAGACGATGAGAATCAGCCAATCGAGCCATCTGAAGTCCGTAGCGGCCATGCCCTGCTCCCTGTCTCCACACCCAACAAGCACACGGGGAGAATCCGAGCCAAGGTAACACCTTATCGTGTGCTATTCAAGGAAAGTGCCAAGGGCCGGTAAAGGAACACCCAACCCGGCAGGTTCGGGGGGCGAACCGATGGGAATCCGGTCCTGAGGTACAATCGGCTCCGGAATTCGGACGCGGAACTAATGAAAGGCCGGGCGTGATACGGGTCCTGTTGCTGGCGGAAAGCCCTTATCTCGGGGGAATCACTTCGCACCTGGTGGCGGTGTTGCGCGCCTTTGCCGGACACGCCGCCGTCGAGACCGTGGCGGCCACCCTTCCCGGACGGCGGGCGGACGATACCCTGTTGCGGGCGGCCCGCGCCGCGGGGCACGAGGTCCGGGTCCTTCCCATGAGCGGTCCCTGGGACCCGCGGATCCTGGGCCGTCTGCGCCGCCTGGTGCGGGAGGAGGAAATCGACCTCATCCACACGCACAACTACCGGGCGACGCTCCTGGCGGAGGCGGTCCGGACCGTACCTCGTCTTAACACGTGCCACGGCCGGGTGACGGATCCCGGGTGGCGGCTGCAGGCGTGGCAGGGGGTCGAACTGCGGGTGATGCGGCGGCGGAGGCGGGTTGTGGCCTGTTCCGAGTACGTGCGGGACTGGCTGGCGACCCAGGGGGTGGACCGGCGGCGCGTGACGGTGGTGTACAACGGCTTCGTCCCGCCCGAGACGGACGACGTCCCAACCCTCGATCGGCAGGCGCTGGGCATCGCGCCCGACCAACTCGTGACGATCTACGCCGGGAGGCTCGTCGAGGGCAAGGGCCTCGAGACCTGGATCGACGCCCTGGGGGCGCTGCCGGAGGTCGCGGGGCTCGTGGCGGGCGACGGTCCCCTGCGGGCGGCCCTCGCGTCCCGCGCCGCCGAACGAGGCGCCGACGTCCGGTTCCTCGGCGCCGTCGAACGTCCGTGGCCGTATTACCGCCTCGCCGACGTGGCCGTGCTTCCGTCACGCATGGAGGCCCTTCCCATGATGCTGATCGAGGCGGCCGCCTTCGGTCTGCCGGCCGTGGCGACGCGAGTGGGAGGCGTTCCGGAGGTAGTCCGAGACGGCGAGACGGGGTACCTGGTGGAGTATGGGGACGGTGCGGGCCTGCGCGACGCCCTCCGGCGGCTGGCCGACCCCGTGCGGCGCGGGGAGTTCGGCGCCGCCGCCCGCGACCGTTGGCAGCGCCTCTTT
>CAYVOE010000305.1:6185-6460 GCA_964452795.1 uncultured Nitrospiraceae bacterium | reverse complement strand
CGACAGGGCCTTGGGCTTGCGGTCGAGCAGGTGTTCGATGCCGAGGATCTGGGCCGCTTCGTGGACCCGCTTCTCAATCTCTTTCTTCGGATACTTGCGCAGCATCAGCCCGAAGGCCATGTTCTTGTACACCGTCATGTGCGGATACAAGGCGTAATTCTGAAACACCATGGCGATGTCGCGGTCCTTGGGCGGCACATCGTTGACCAGGGTGTCGCCGATGTAGATCTCGCCGTCCGAGATCTCTTCCAAGCCCGCGATCATGCGCAGGGTGG
>CAYVOE010000305.1:0-6175 GCA_964452795.1 uncultured Nitrospiraceae bacterium | reverse complement strand
GACTTGCCGCAGCCCGACGGGCCGACGAGCACCACGAACTCCTTGTCTTCGACCACCAGGTTGGCCCCTTTGACCGCCGCCACGCCGCCCGGATAGATCTTCTTTACGCTTTTCAGTTCGACTCGTGCCATGAGCTGCCTACGCCTCCCTATGAACTACTACCGCACAATCGCCAAGCCAGTCATGCCCCCATCCTGCCTAGCGGAGCAGGCGAGGGCCTTACGCAGGGGCCTTGAGTCCGCCGAACCCCAATACCGCTATCGGCAGACATACGCCCACAACGTGGCATGGTATCCCGCGACCGGTCGCGAGTCAAATTCCAGGATTTCGTGTTTCCAGCGTATCCCCGGCACGGCTTGGCCGGCCCGGCAGGGTTCTGTCTCGTTTTCTTACGCGGGCGGGACGCCTGTGCCACTCATTCCTCGGATTCGGGTTCTTCCGAGAGCTTTTTCCGCAGAAAGTCGCCGAGAGGACGCAGGAGATTCCTGGGATTCGCCGTTTCGCGGAGGAGGTTTTCGAGGAAGATGCCGCCGATCTGGCCCGCCGTGACGGGTTGATCCCGGCTGATGTCGGTGAGGGTGAATTCGGCGATGTCGAGGCCCGGTTCGGCGCCGGGCACCAGGCCGGTGCGGAATTCGAGCCGGCCGCCCTCGCAACGGAGCACCTTGACGACGTAGGCCCGGCGGGCGGGTCGGGGCATCTGGCTCGGGCGCTCCAGGGAGGTCCGTTCGGCCTCCTGGAAAAGGACCCCGAGGTTCGAGCCTTCCGTCGCGTCGTAGTAGAGATTCACCCGGGGGTCCCGGATCTCGATGAGATTGATGACGGAACGGTCGGTGAGCAGCGATTGGGCGTCGAAGTCGATGACCGTCCTCGACACCGTCAGCGCGGGGCCTTTCGGGAACCCGGGCGGGTTGGCGACGACGAGGCCGCGCAGGGTGAGGGTTTCGTCGAAGAGGTCGAGTTCCGCCTCCGACACGGTCACGCCGGTCTTGAAGGCATGGCTGAGGGCGCGCTCGACCTGGGCCCGCGCCAGCTTGTCGCCCTGAGAGGCCACCGCGATGAGCACGGCGGCGATGAGCAGGAGGATCAGCCCCGCAACGATGAACACTGCCTTGATGAGACGCTTCACGCGACGGCTTCCGGTTTAGTCGAAGAGATGGGCAAGCTTGACGAGCCGGCCGTAGAGGTCGCGGTAGCCGACTTCGATGACGCGCAGGGCTTCTTCGGCGGCGGGCGACCACGTCCCGGTCTGTCCCGTCGGCGCGGCAGGGAAGGAGAAGGCGAAGGTCGAGCCGGCTCCGTCGAGGACCAGTCGGACGCCGGGGGTGCCCAGGGGCGCGACGAGGCGCCCCGTCAGCACGTCCTGGCGCGGGAAGATGAGCAGGTTCGTGCGGCCGAAGACTTTGAGGGTGCCCTGGTTAGCCTCGTCGACCTCGGGATCGACGAGCACCTGGACGGGCCGGACCTTGCGGACGTCGCCGTTGGCCTCGGTCACCTCGAGGTAGGCCTCGACGTTGCGGAAAGTCACGGCGTCGTAGGCCAGGCTCGAATCGGGGAAAGCCGATTTCACGTGGGCCTCGATCACGATGTAATCGACGGGAATGGTGGCGGCGGCGGCGTCGATGTAGGGTTCTATCTGGGCGCCCTTGGCCAGGTCGCGTTGGCGCTTGAGGTCCGCCACTTCGGGCCCCACCCACACGGCGAAGGAGGAGGGGGCGTAGAGCTGAGCCGCGGGGCCCTCGCCGCCTTCCACGGGGGCGACGTAGGTGAGGGGCTCGAACTGGGTCGGCGGAAGGACGGCTTCGACGGGGGCGGGCGGCTCGGTCGGAGTGGTTCGACAGGCGGCCAGATTCAGCGCGACGAACGCCAGTCCCGAAAGTCCCAGAATCGAACCCAAACTCCCGGCGAACAGTCTCATCGGTCGAAGTCCTCGGCCGTCGCGGCCCTGGCGGGCCCGCCGCAGGCGGCCCCATCCCGGTTCCAAACCCATCAGGAGGAAGATACTATACCGCGCGGTCGAGAAGCGCAACCACGGGGGAAAGACGCCGCCGGCCGCTCGACGGCCCTTCCGTCTTGGCGCGGGAGCGGCCGGGTTCGGCTATAATATCGGGAGTGGCACCCTGTTACCGGGAGAATAGCGCCTTGCGGCGGGTTGGGCTCATCATAGCGGTCGTGACGACTGCGTTCCCCGACGGAGCGGCTTTTGCCGTGGATGCGGCGGCCGTGATGTCGAAGAACGGGCCGGCGGTGGTGACCCTGTTCGCGGAGCGCGAAGGCGACGGCGAGACGATCCAGGGCTCGGGTTGCTGCGTGGACGCGTCGGGGCTCGTGCTGACGGTGGCCCATGCCCTGCGCGGGGCCACGCGGGTGCGGGTGCGAACGGCCGGCGGCCAGGAGGAAACGGGCGAGGTGGTCGAGCTGGATGAAACCCGCGACCTGGCCCTCGTCCGGGCCGGAGAAGCGGTTTCGGCGGCCGCGGCCGTGGGCGACGCCTCGGCGCTGCGCTCGGGTTCGCCCGTGGTGGCCATCTCGGCGCCCCGGGGCCTGCACTCGACGGTGGCGCTCGGGATCGTGGCCAACGCCGACCGGGTCCGCGACGGACGCCCGGTGCTCCAGACCGACCTCGACCTCGCCGAGGGAGCGAGCGGCGGCCCCGTGTTCGACGAGCGGGGCGACCTGGTGGGCGTGGTGGCGGCGCGGATCGACGCCGTCGACGAAGCCACCCTGGTGACGCCCATCAACGAGGCCTACGGCCTGCTGCGCAAACACGGCGTGGCGTTGCCGGAGCCCAACCGCGTCGAGAAGTCGGGATACGCGACATTGAACCCGCGGCCCGACGGCAATGCGAATCGACAACAGGCCGTGGCGGCCTACAACTACGGCGTGATCACGAAGGATCGGGAGCACAAGATTGCCGCCTACGAGACGGCGGTGCGCTTCGATCCCGATTTTTTCGAGGCCTGGTTCAATCTGGGCGTGGCCTACACCGCCGCGGGCCGTGAGGAAGACGCCCTCGAGGCCTACGCCCGGGCGGAGCAGCTCCAGCCCGACTCGGCCGCGCCGCTGCGCAACCGGGGACGGCTGCTGCTCAGGATGAATCGCCTCGAGGAGGTGGCGGAGGTGTTCGAGCGGGCCGCCGAGCGGGCGCCGGAGGATCCCGGCGTGCACAACGACCTCGGCGAGGCCTATCGCCGCCTCGGGCGCCTCGACCGGGCCCGGGACCGCTTCGAGAAGGCGGTGGCGCTGCGGCCAGAGTACGCGCCGCCCCGCTACAACCTGGGATTGACCTACGCCGCCCTCGAGATGTGGAAGGAGGCCGCGGAAAGCTTCGAGGCCTACCTTCGGCTCGAGCCGGATGCGCCCGACGCCGAGCAGGTCCGGTCCCGAATCGCGGACCTGCGCCGCCGCGTGGAGTAAGGAAGCCGACGTGCCGGAACTGAAGACGCCGAAAAAGCTCGGTCGCTACAAGATCGTGCGGGAACTGGGCCGAGGCGCCATGGGCGTGGTCTACGAGGGGCACGACCCCCTGGTGGGCCGGCGCGTGGCCATCAAGACGGCCCGGCGCGACCTCCTCGAGAGCAGTCCCCGCACCGACGAGTTGATGGAGCGGTTCCTGCGCGAGGCCCGGGCCGCGGGCGCCCTGAACCACCCGAACATCGTGACGATCTACGACGCGGGTGAAGAGGACGGCGTGGCCTACATCGCCATGGAGTTTCTCGACGGCACGGACCTGTCGAAGCTCATCGAGAAACAGCGGCGCTTCACCGTGGACGAGACCATCCGGATCACGGCCACCGTGTGCGGCGCCCTCAGCCACGCCCACGCCAACGGCGTCATCCACCGCGACATCAAGCCGTCGAACATCGTGATGCTGGCGAACGGGACCCTCAAGGTGGCCGACTTCGGCATCGCCCGGGTCAGCGATTCCCAGCTCACCCAGGAAGGCTCGATGATCGGCACGCCCCACTACATGAGCCCCGAGCAGTTCATGGGGCACCCGGTGGACGGCCGGTCGGACGTGTTCTCCGTGGGCGTCATCCTCTACGAGCTGCTGACGGGCGAGAAGCCCTTCTTCGGCAACTCGCTCAACGCCGTGATGCACAAGGTGCTCCACGTCGAGCCCGTGCCGCCGCGCCAGCTCAACTACGCCGTGGCCGATTGCCTGAGCCGGATCGTGATGAAGGCCCTGAGCAAGAGTCCCGCCGACCGTTACGCATCGGCGGGGGATTTGTGCGCGGCCCTCCAGGAATGTCTGAAGGAAAACCCCGACCCGGCCGTGACAAAGGTGACGGGCGACGCGGCGGGCGCGGGCCTGGCCGAGACCGTGCCGATGGGCGGCAGCGCCACGGTGGTGAAGGCGCCGGCGGGCGAATCCACCGTGGCCCTCCAGAAGCTGGCCGGAGAGGTGACGGAAGTCCACGGCGACACCACCACGATTGCCCGGGGCGATCCGGGCAGCACCGAGGTCTCGCCGGGCACGCCCCTGGGGCTCAAGAAACCCGCATGGCTGAGCCGGCGGATGATGGCCGCTTCGGCGGGAGGGCTCGTGGTGCTCGCGGGGCTGGCCGCCGCGGTGGCCGCGCTCAACGGGTCCGCGCCGGAGACCTTCGCGTCGGCGGAGATCGCCGTATACCTGGCGGAGACGCCCGAGGAGGCGGCGGAGCTGGAAGGGGACCCGAGCCAGGGCGCTCCCGCCGCGCGCCCCGAGGGATACGTGACGTATCGGGGAGCCGGAGGGGAGAATATCCGGATCGATCTCGCGTTCGAGGGCCACGTGGCCCGCGTGGATTTCAAGGAGCCCTTGTCCAAGTACACGTACGACGTGGTGCAGAGCGGATACCTCAACGTCTCGTCGGAACGTCCCATCGAGGCCGGTCGGGAGGACCGGTTCGAGGTCCTGCTGCTGCGAGACGACGAAGGGTGAAGACACGTGAGAGAGCTGTGTCGGTATTGTAACGCCGGCAGGAGCCGGTTGGACATAAGGAGGCACTGTATGATGCGCCGCACGCAGGCATGGGCCCTGGTTACGGTTCTAGCGCTGACCTCGATGTACGCCGGAGCCGCCGTGAGCAAGGGCAGCGAGGTGCCCCCCTTCCGCGTGGTGGACATCCAGGGCAACGAAGTCAGCCTGGAATCTCTGGTGGCCGCCAACCCGGAACTGGTGATCCTTTTCTTCTTCACCACCGATACGGGCGAGGAAATCGCCAACAAGCTGCACGAGCTCTACCAGGCCCAGGGCAAGGAGAAGCTCCAGGTGGTGGGCTTTGCCCTCAAGGAGGACGAGCCGGCGCTCAAGGCCTTCGCCGAGCGCATGGGCATCGAATACTACATCGTGCAGGACCGGCCCGAGGTCGCGGCGGAACGCAAGTTCGGCCCCTTCCAGAGCCTGCCCATCACCTTCATCGCCACGCCCGACAAGAAGATCCTGAAAGTGCTCGAGGGCGGCGGCGCCACCAAGGCCCGTCTCCTCAGCTACATCGCCGAGACCTACCTGATGAAGAACCGGCCCGAGGAGGCGGAAAAGGTCGCGGAAGTGGCGGCGAAGGCGGGTGAAGACAAGGCGCGCGAGGTGAAGGCCTACGCCCAGGTCGAGCAGGGCAAGCTCGACGAGGCGGAGAAGGAATTCGCCCAGATCGATTCGAAGACGGGCCTCGCCGCGGTGGCCCTGGAAAAAGGCGAATACGCCCGGGCCCAGGCCCTGGCGGAGGAAGCCGGCGACGATCCCTTCGCCGGCGCCGTGAAGGGACAGGCCCTGCTGCACCAGGGCAAGGCGGAGGAAGCGGCCCGGGCCTTCGAGGAGGCCTCGGCCCGGCCCCTCGACGACTGGCAGATGAACGAGGCGATCCGAGGCCAGGGGCGCGCCCTGCAGGAGCAGGGGAACGTGGACGGCGCGGTGACGAAATACCGTCAGGCCCTCGAGCTCAACCCCTGGGACGTGACGGCCCTGAGCAACGAGGGCGAGGTCTGGCGTCAGCAGGGCGATCTCGAGAAGGCGGCCGCGGCGCTGCGGCAGGCCCAACAGGTCTCGGGCGGCGACGCGGTGGTGGCGATGATGCTGCGGCAGATCGAGCAACAGATGGAGAACGCCAACAACACCCAGCGCCGCGAGCTGATCCGGAAGCAGATCGCCGACCTTCAGGAACGGGCAAAAGAGCTTGCCGCCGCCGGACGGGAC
>CAYVOE010000304.1:0-6509 GCA_964452795.1 uncultured Nitrospiraceae bacterium | reverse complement strand
CAAGTACGGCAAGCGCGTGCCCGTGGAGACGCCCACGCACATCGCGGGGGTGATGGATTTCGAGAACGGCGCCATCTGCACCATCGTCACCAGCTTCGACGTGTGGGCCCACAACCTGCCCTGCATCGAGATTCATGGGACCCACGGGTCCATGAGCGTTCCCGACCCGAACGGGTTCGGCGGGCCCGTGCGGATCTGCCGCGCCGGGACGGGCGGCTGGAGCGAGATCCCCCTCACCCACCCCTACGCCGACAACAACCGCGGCATTGGCGTGGCCGACATGGCCTATGCCCTGCAAAGCGGCCGGCCCCACCGGGCCAACGGCGAGCTGGCCTACCACGTGCTCGACGTGATGCAGGCCTTCGACGAGGCATCGCGGAAAGGGCAGCACATCGCCATCGAAAGCACCTGTGAACGGCCCGCCCCTCTCCCGCTGGGCCTGACGGAAGGGTTCCTGGACCCGTAAGCCTGCGTTTCTGGGCCTCAGTCGGTTACTCGGAGCAGGCCGCTGTAGAGGGCGAACCGGACCAGGTCGGCCCGGTTGCACAACTTCAGCTTGGACATGATGCGGGCGCGGTGGGCCTCGACGGTGCGTTCCGACACCTCGAGCTTCTCGGCCACTTCGGCGTTGGTGTACCCGTAGGCCAGGAGACGGCATACCTCCTGTTCGCGCCGGGTGAGCACGCCAGGCAGGGTCTTGTGCGATCGACTCGAACCGCAGCACCGGGATCGGGTTTTGCCGCCCGAGAGGGAGCTGTCGAGGTAGAACTCGCCGCGGCAGGCGGTGTAGATGGCCCGGAGCAATTCGCTCTCGGGGGAGGTCTTCAACACGTACCCCCGGACGCCCCCGACGAGGAACCGCTCGACGCAGGACTCTTCTTCGCACATCCCCAGGACGACGACGGCCAGGGCCGGCCGCATGGCGAGGGCGTCCTGCAGCACCGCGCCGTCGAGGCGGCGGTGCATCCCGCAATCGAGGATGAGGGCGTCGGCTTCGGTCTCGCGGAGGGCCGGCACGAACCCGTCGGGGTGGGCGATCTCCCCCGCCACCTCGAGGTCTTCGCGGGCCTCGAGCAGGGCACGCAGCGCGCTTCGCACCACCCCCTGTTCCTGGGCGATCAGGACACGAATGGACATACGCTCCTCGCTGAGACAACGGACGAGGCCCGATGGCGACGGCCCTGTCCGGGTAGTTCGCGCTCGACACGGGTTCGTCTATGGCGACGGCCATCCCGTGCATGGATTTGAGCACGTCAGGGACCGGGCCTTTCCCAAGCGGAAGGACCCGATGCCCCGGATACCGCAGACTAGCACGGTTCGGGTAGGGGCGCCTCAGTAGAAAGGGATGAATTCCCGCCTCGGGGGTACGGGAAAACCCCGGAGACGGGGGAAGGACGCCCGGTTTCGGCGGACGTGAGGCGCCCGCGAGTCCCGCCGGCCTGTTTGCATCGTCCCGCGGCGGCGGCTACACTAGGTCCGTTTTGTCGAAACTCATCCACAACTGAGGAATGCTCCTATCATGCCCGACGACCTCAAGCTGGCCAGGCTGCCCCAATACAAGGATTTCCCCGGACCCGTCGTGTTCATCATCATGGACGGGATTGGCATCGGCAAGCGCGACGAGTCGGACGGCGTGCACCTCGCGCGAACGCCGGTGATGGATCGGCTGTTCCAGGAGCGCCTGTTCCGGACGCTGAAGGCCCACGGGCGGGCCGTGGGGCTGCCCACGGACGACGACATGGGCAACTCGGAAGTGGGCCACAACGCCCTGGGCGCGGGGCGCGTGTTCAACCAGGGCGCCATGCGGGTGAACGCAGCCGTGTCGTCGGGCGACCTCTGGCAGGGCCAGGCCTGGCGTCAGGCCATCGAGCGGACCCGTCAGGGGGGCACACTCCACTTTATCGGGCTCTTGTCGGACGGCAACGTTCACAGCCACATCAAGCACCTCTACGCCATGCTCGAACGGGCCGCGGAAGAGGGCGTGAACCGGGTGCGGCTCCACGCCCTGCTGGACGGCCGGGACGTGGGAGAGCGAAGCGCCCTCGAATACATGAAGCCCACGGAAGAGCTGCTGGCGAAGCTGAGCGCGGGCGGCAGGGACTTTCGGGTGGCGTCGGGCGGCGGACGCATGGTGACCACCATGGACCGCTACGGCGCCAACTGGCCCGTGGTCGAGCGGGGCTGGAAGGCCCACGTCCTCGGCATCGGCGACACCCGGTTTGCATCCGGCACGGAGGCCGTGGAAGGACTGTATCGGCAATTCCCCGATCTCACGGACCAGTACATGCCCAGCTTCGTCATCGAAGAGAACGGGAAGCCCGTGGGGACGATCGAGGACGGCGACGCGGTGATCTTCTTCAATTTCCGGGGAGATCGGGCCATCGAGCTTTCCATGGCCTTTGAACAGGACGATTTCGACAAGTTCGACCGGCAGCGGCGCCCGAACGTGTTCTACGCCGGCATGATGGAGTACGACGGCGACGCCCACATCCCGCGGAACTACCTCGTGGAGCCGCCCGCCATCGATCGGACCGTGGGCGAGTACATGTGCGCCAACGGGATACCCTCGTTCGCCATCTCGGAGACGCAGAAGTACGGCCACGTCACCTACTTCTGGAACGGAAACAACACGGGGTACATCTGCGACGAGCTCGAGGATTACGTCGAGATGCGTTCCGACAACGTGCCCTTCGATCAGCGGCCGTGGATGAAGGCTGCCGAGATCACCGACGCCACCATCGAGGCCATCCGCAGCGGGAAGTACAAGTTCCTGCGGCTCAACTACCCCAACGGCGACATGGTGGGGCACACGGGCGTGCCGCAAGCGATCATCATCTCCGTCGAGACGGTGGACCTGTGCCTCCGGCGGCTGCTCCCGGAGATCGAGCGGGCGGGGGGCATCGCGGTGGTCACGGCGGACCACGGCAACGCCGACCTGATGTTCACCGAGAAGAAGGGCAAGCGCGAACCCATGGTGGCGCACACGCTCAACCCGGTTCCGTTCATCATCAAGGACTACTCGGGGGTGAACAACATCGAGTTCCGCGATGTGCCCACGCCGGGCCTGAGCAACATCGCCGCCACCCTGCTCAACCTCCTGGGCTACGAGAAGCCCGCGGACTACGACGATTCGCTGGTGGAGATCCGCTGATTCGAGGCCTTATTCGTCCGTCTATTCGGAGTCGCGCAGGTCGAGCCAGGCCCGTTCTTTCGGCGTAAGTTCGAGATCGAGGGCGGCGAGGTTCGCGCGGAACTCGTCCGGCGTGAAGCTGGCCACGAGGGGGTAGACGTCGAGCGGATCGGTGAGGACGTAGGCCAGCGCGATCTGGGGCACGGACACCCCTTTCGCGGCGGCGAGCTCGCGGGCGCGTTCAAGCCGTTGCAGGTTGTCCTCCGAGACGTAGCAGCGGTGGTACAGGGTCTCGACGTGCTCGTCGAGATTCTCGCGGGTGAGGCGGCCCGAGAAAAACCCGCCCGACAGACTGGACCAGGCGAAGACGGGCATGCGCCAGTCGAGGTATTGGTCTCGCGAGTCCTTCCCTTGCGGCCCGGCGATGCTGATGCATCCCTCCCACGGCTCCTCGAGCATCTCGGCGAGGCTGAAGTGGGGGCTGGTCGCGGCGAAGGGGACGAGGCCGCGGGACCGGGCGTATTCGTTGGCTTCCCGGATGCGGGCGGCGCTCCAGTTCGATCCGCCGAAGGCGCGGATGCGCCCCGCCCGATGGTGCTCGTTGAGGGCCTCGACGATGGGGCCGACGGGCACGCCGGGGTCGTCGCGGTGGAGCAGGTAGAGGTCGATGTAGTCGAATTGGAACCGGGCGAGGGAATCGTGGATGTCGGCGGCGATGTCGAAGGGGGTGACGCGGCGTCGATCGGCGTTGTGGTGGGCGCCTTTGCCGATGACGACGACGCGGTCGCGCACGCCGCGGGAATTGACCCAGCGTCCGACGGTGCGCTCGTTGTCTCCGGCGCCGTAGACGTGGGCCGTATCGAAGGTGTTGCAGCCCATATCGAGAACGGCGTCGAGCAGAGCAAAGCCCTCGGCCTCGTTCTCGGAGTTGATCATGGTGGTGCCCTGAACGAGGCGCGACACCGGCTTGTCCACGCCTGCAATCCGCCCGTATTTCACGCGTCCGTCTCCTCCCGGCGCTCCGCCATCGCCCTTCGGCGGCGTATCATACCCCACCGCCGGGGGCAAGGGAAACCGGCGGCGGCCGGCGGGATTTGGTGTACCATACGGGGCGGTCATCCAGAGACCGGGAACCTTTCAGGAGTATTGCCATGCAGATTGGGGTGAGTTCCTACAGTTTCAGTCGGCTCGTGTCCGGGGGACAGGCCACGGAGATCGACGTGGTCAAGATGGCGCACGACATGGGCTTCGACACCATCGAGTTCGCCACCATCCACGTGCCCGAGGGCGAGACGCTGCCGTCCTACGCGGAAAAGATACGGGCGGCCTGCGAAGCCGTCGGCTTTCGCATCGCCAACTATACGGTGGTGGCCGACTTCCTCAACGGGTCGGGAGGCAACCTGGCGGCGGAGATCGCGCGGGTGAAGGAGGAGGTGCGGATCGCGGAGATCCTGGGCGCGCCGGGGATGCGCCACGACGCCACCCGGGGCTTCCCGCCGGGTCAGCAGGGCGCCCGCTCCTTCGACGATGCCCTTCCCATCCTCGTGGAAGGATGCCGGGCCGTCACGGAGTTCGCCGCCGAGCTCGGCATCCGGACCATGGTGGAAAACCACGGGTTCTTCTGCCAGGACAGCGACCGGGTGGAGAAACTGGCGTCTGCGGTGAACCACCCCAACTTCGGGCTCCTGGTGGATATGGGCAACTTCCTGTGCGCCGACGAGGATGCGGCCGTGGCCGTGGGACGGGTCATGCCCTATGCCTTTCACGTCCACGCCAAGGATTTTCACGTGAAGCCCGGCACGGCCTTCCCCCCGGGCACGGGCTGGTTCTCGAGCCGCGGGGGCAACTTCCTGCGGGGCGCCATCATCGGCCACGGCGACGTGCCGGTGGAGCAGTGCCTGCACGTGATGAAGGCCGCGGATTACGACGGCGTCCTGTCCATCGAGTTTGAGGGCATGGAAGATCCCGTGACGGGCATCGCGACGGGACTCGAGAACCTGCGCAAGATGGTGCTGCGGGTATACGGGTCTTCGACGTGAGGGGCGGCGCGTGAGCGGGACTGAGATAGAGAGCGTTTGGTGAATCGGCCGGGGAAGACGGCGCGCGGGCCGCTTCCCCGGCTTTGTGGTGTCGACTCAGTCGCCGTTGGCTTGCTTCTCGCTGACGCTTCCAAGGATCAGGAGCCACAACAGACTCTTCAGGGGGCCGCCGGAGACGGCCGGAGCCACGCGTTCGGCGCTCAGGGGCTTGATGTGCTTCATGCGTCCTATCTCCTGGGTTGAAAGCTCGGGGCGAGGGTTCGCCCCTGTTACGGTGTGCCCCTTCTGCAGGGGCTCCAAAGGGGGTTGGAGCATCTTCCCCGGAACGGGAAGACGCCGCTGCAATGGGTCGAATGACCCACGCCAGAATACCCGTTAAGCCCCCGAATGGCAAATAGGCCGCGGCTTGGTCTTCTCGGCCGGGTTCCGTCTGGTTTTACCTGGGCAAGACGCCCAAGCCGCGCTTTGACGAGGGGCGCAACCGCGCCTACAATGGGCGATCCCGGTCGGGGAAGGGCTGGGACGGGAAGGTCGCTCTAGGGAAAGGATCGCCAAGCGTGAGCAATGGACTTCGTGTGACGGTGTGGAACGAGGGCGTCCACGAGAAGACGTTGGAATCGGTGCGTCAGCTCTATCCCGAGGGGATGGGCAGGCAGATCGCCCGGTACCTCGAGGGACAGGACGGGATCGCGTCGGTCCACGTGTCGGAGCTGGACGACCCGGAACAGGGCTTGCCCGATTCCGTGCTCGACAACACCGACGTCATGACCTGGTGGGGTCACGGCTACCACGAGAAGGTGACCGATAAGAACGCGCAGCGGGTGTACGAGCGCGTGGTGGACGGCGGAATGGGCCTGGTGGTGCTGCATTCCGGCCACTTCTCCAAAGTCTTTCGCAAGCTCATGGGCACGGGCTGCATGCTCAGGTGGCGCGAGGCCGGCGAGAAGGAGCGCCTGTGGGTGGTGGACCCGGCCCATCCCATCGTCCAGGACATACCCGAGTACATCGAGCTCGAGCACCACGAGATGTACGGGGAGCACTTCGACATACCCGCGCCGGACCAGTTGGTGTTCATCAGTTGGTTCCAGGGCGGCGAGGTGTTCCGGAGCGGGTGCTGCTGGCACCGGGGCCGCGGCAAGGTCTTCTATTTCAGCCCCGGCCACGAGAGCTATCCGGTTTACCACAACGAACAGATACTTCGGGTGATTTACAACGGCGTCCGGTGGGCGGCGCCTTCGGGGCTCGCGAGGGTCGTCCGGGGCAACGTCGTACCGCTCGAGCGCCTCGAACCCGAGGCCCTGTAATACCCGCGGGGGACGCGCCCCAGCGGGCGGCGCGTT
>CAYVOE010000303.1:1028-6512 GCA_964452795.1 uncultured Nitrospiraceae bacterium | reverse complement strand
GCAAGACGAAAGGAGGGCCGATGAAACTGGCGGAAGCGTTGATGGAGCGGGCCGACTGCCAGACCCGCATCCGGGAACTCACCAATCGTATCGAGCGTAACGCTCAGGTCCAGGAGGGCAGCGCCCCGACCGAGGACCCCCATGCGTTGCTCGAAGAACTTGACCGCGTGGCCGAACGGCTCGAGGTCCTCATTCGCCGCATCAACCGGACCAACCTGCAGGTACCGATCGAGGGCGTGGGGACCGTTACCGATGCGCTGGCCCGCCGCGACGTGCTCGGGTACCGGCTCAGCGCGCTGCGCGACGCGGCCCGCGCGGGGACCCTCTACCTCGACGTCTTCACGCGCCACGAGGTGCGGCGGGTGAGCGTGGTGAATGTGTCGGACCTGCAGAAGCGGGCCGACCGGCTGGCGCGGGAATGGCGCGAGCTGGACACCGCGATCCAGGCCGCCAACTGGACCCACGACTTGATCGCCTAGCATTTCCCGATCCGTCGGGACGGTTTTCAGCCGGTAGTCCTTCTTCCGGAGCGAGCACAAGCCCAGCCGGGGCTATACTACGGCGTCTACGGTACCGATGAGCCGGTATCTCAATCCAGCTTACGGGGCACGATCGGCACAAGGCACCCCCAAAGCACAAGGCAGCAGTGGATTGCGCGTTACAAGTTCCACCCCGTGCTGACCGGACGAAACGACGAGGGCGGGTAAGGGGATGCTCCGAGCATCGGAGTGGCTGAAACCGCCGCAGGCGTTCCACCCGTCTCCAAGGCAACGAGCCCGTTTGCAGGAATGGCCCCAGGAGACCGGCGTGCTCACGGAGATCTGCCGCATCGCCCCGGCTGCAACCACATCATACAGGCGAGGTGCCGGTTGTACCGTATGGCAGACGGCGGCTTGGACGCGTTCGAACGTTGGACCAACGACCTGTGGGCGTAACGGTCTGCGTGACAGCCTCGCCAAGCGCTGAGGATTGGCGTTTCGTTGTTGGATAGTTCCGGCTAAAGGCGCGCCGGAAGTTGAACGGACGGAGGCCGGTGCGAGGTGCTGCACGCAGGAGCACAACTACAGGATCGTAACCTTTTCGCACTGCTGGAGTCCATGGTCACGTAGAGGTAACCTCCGATAGGCGGCCGATCTCGACTCTCGTAAACTGGGCATTTGTGTAGTGGTAGGATGAACGTCTCTACGAGACTCCCCCTGGGACCTCTGACTCCTTCGCCAGTACCGGTTACGAACTGGGACCGTACCGTCGATCGATCTCCTTCACCGCACAGCCACGCCTTCAAGCTTTTCGAGGAATTCTCGAGCGCACTGTGCCTGAGAGCTTCCTCCTGGCCCCCCTCTTCTTATCCGGATACTCCTTTCAATGCAGCATCCAATTCACATGAGACGCGTCCACCAAGGCGCCTGCTTCTGGGCGATGGGGCAGCACACGGCGTTGTCCCTCTGCCACATCCGCCGCCAGTCTGTAGCGGTCGCCTCCCAGAACCCCGGCGGGGTTTCCGGTCACTCGAGGTAGTTAATCGTCGCTATCCAGATTACCGTATCCAGCCGACGTGACGGGAACGATTCGAACTGCTTCGCGATCCACGTGACAAGCGCCCTGTCTTGCAGACGCGCCAACACCAGAAAGCTTTCGAAGAGCATTCGCGCCGCCATTCATTCGTGGCAATTGTTCACGGCAACTTTCCCGACGAAGAGCCCTTACACGATATACTCATCTGTATGTAGCTCAATCCTATCTTTAGTAGATACCTTAAGTCTATATATACAAAAGTACTCATATATACAGATAACAGAATCACCATCAGGCTTGAGAAACGATCTTAGGACGTCCCTCTCCAGCAACTTTCCCCAATAGGCCGCATTTTCCTTGTGGAAGTGCGAATATCACACTACAAATCGTGGGGGAGAAACGGGTTCGCTCTCCACAGCGGCCGCAGTCCGATGACCGAACCAGTACCGCCAAAGCGGACCTCTTTACTGTCCTCTTGCTCACTCCGCCCAACCCCCAGGCTCATTGGCCACATCGAAGCCCAAGGAGTAGTGGATCGAATAGGTAAAGGGAAACCGATGCTTCTCCCTATCGAGACGCGCTTGTAGTCTGGGTTTGCGAGGACACTCTTCGAGGCAAGCTCAGTTGAGGTGCTCCCATCGAGGAAACAGATGCGAGTCCCTGCCGAAGAAGAAGCATCGTTGACACATTCGCGAATCTCGGGCGCCTACCAGGTCCCCTCACCTCCTGCCCGATCGGTCTTCGCAGGGGGATGAACATCACATTCCGATCTCTGCCCTTGGAAGCCGGTGCAAGTCCCACCAACATTGTGTGTCAGAGATTATCGTAGCAGTCCCGGAGACTGACGATTCGATCTCCTCTCTCAAACGAAGCATCGATACCCGTACCTCCAGGCATGGCCTCGTCGGGGTACGGCAGTAATCTCGACGGTCATGCCTTCTTCCTAGTTCCCGAGGGCCGGCTCAAAGAAGATTGTAGCCTGAGCACCGGGAGATGGCTGGATGTCGATCGTATGTCTATTGCGGGTGAAACGAGCCTCAACCGCGACTGGCTCGTGAATGCTGCTGGACGCGGCGCCGGTCGTAGGGTTCGCGTCCACGGTAAGCGCCTTCCCTCTGGCGAAGGTCTTGGGATGTGACGCTATCAAAGAGCTCTGACAATCCCACATGTCGATGGACCCGGCTCGAAAAGCGGTAATTTACAGCACACGGATCTCACACACCGCATTCCCACGCACTTCCGAACGCATCCGAATACCCTTCCGCGGGGCCTTCTCGGACCGGGTACCGAGACTTCCTACAGAATTCTGTAGGAAGTCCGGCCGGGGCGTGCCTCGCAACTACGAACGCACTCTTCGCTTTGACTGTAAAGGTCGCTGGCGTAGACACATCATGGCATGTCTCATCGGATGGCTTGGATGGATGCTCCAAACCATACTCCCGTCCGTCATGATTCAACGTTCGTGCGTTTGTTTAGATTCTCGGTCACAGCCGTGAACGAGCAACACCAAGGTATATCGGAATGGGGTCTTGAAATTGACCGTATTCGGGCAGATCCGATTACCGGAGACGCATCCGTCTTCTCCGAAGCCGCAGAGTAGAACGTTCTCCAATCCTCACGACATCGAAGTGCATCCCGGGGCGGCGCCCTCGCGCCGAAACCTTGTGCCGGCATGAAGCGCCGCGGCCACGGCCTCGAACACCGGCTCTTCTGACAGCTCGGTAAGGCAGCGGAAGTCCCCGTGACGGCAGGTCAGGGGCCGCGGCGAGTAATGGAAACACGGCCGACAGGGGATGTCTCTTGTCACTGCGTGTCGGGGCGAGCGCGGCATGGCCATCCATCGCTCGTTCGTGGGACCGAACACCGCTGTGGTCGGTATCCCCAGCGCGCCCGCCAGGTGCATCAATCCGCTGTCGTTGGAAACGAAGTGGCGGCACCGCTGCAGGATCGCCCCCGTCACGAGGATCGAATCGGTATCCACGGGCAGCGCTCGCTTCCCCGCGGTCCGCGCAACGTACTGTTTGAGCTCCGCTTCCTCGGGTCCTCCGAACACGAACAGGTGCGCTTTCGGCCAAGCATCCAAGAGCCGGCGCCCCAGCGCCCCGAACCGCTCGGGTGGCCATCGCCGGCGAACGTGATTCTTCAGAGTGCTGCTACCGGGATGCATGCCGATAAGGAAGCCACCCGTCAGCTCCCGTGCCTCCAGCCACTGTGTCGCGCGTTTTTCCTCTTCGGCGCCCAGAACCAGCCTGACGCCAAGGTCTTCATGGCGACAGCCGGTCACGAGCTCCACGAGTCGAAGATTCTCCTCAAGATCCGACACAGCGTCGTCTTCGCGCACGGTACGAGAATTCAGCCAATTGAGGCCGATCCGGTCCCAATGGTTGTAGCGGTGGCCCAGGCGAAGCCGCGCCCGTGTCAGCAACTGGACGAGGTTGTACTCGGGGCGGTTGGACGGATAGCCGAGAAACGAGACATCGAAACGCCGACGGCGCAAGCCCTGCAGGAATACCAGGGAACGCCACACGCCTTCCCGAAGAAAGGAAAAATGCAGCGCCTCGTCCACCTCGGGCACCCGCGTCAGGATGTCGTGGCAGCCCCGTATCATCGTCACTGCCGTGATTCGGCATTCGGGATAGGCCATCTTGAGTGCGCGAAATGCAGGTAGGCAGAGCAGCGTGTTGCCAATGCCCGGAAGACAGAAGGCCAGAATCGTACGGATGTCGGCAGACGGAACCGGGTCCATGTAGCTCCCCCCGAACGGCCCCCACGGCCGTCCCCGATACTGTAGCACGGGCCGCGAAAAAGCGTCAAAGCGGATTGACTCCTGCTGTCTCCTGCGAAATAATGGCCCGAACGGCAAGGAGGATCAGGGACATCACCCCAACGGGAGGGATACTGTGATCGGAGTATCCGCATCGTTGCGGCCCCGGGCAGCAGGGTGCTTTTCGTGGCGTACGTTGGCCGGCCTCGCAATCAGCGCGGCCCTGGCCGGGGGGGTGCTGCGCCACGTGGACCTGGCCCAAGTTGGGATCGCGTTGGGCCGCTTCTCACCTGCCGGGATTGTGAGCGGCGTCCTCTTGATTTGGTTGAGCCTCCCGCTGCGGGCGGTGCAGTGGCAGCGGCTGCTGGGCTGTCCCCCCGAGGCGTCGTTTCTTCGCGTGGTCCGTGCTCTGTGCATCGGGTACGCGGCCAACGCACTACTCCCGATGCGCGGCGGCGAACTCGTCCGCGCGTACGCCTTGGCTTATTCGACCGGCCGGCCTTTCGCGCAAATTCTGCCTTCCGTAGCGCTAGCCCGCCTGCTGGATCTGCCTGCCGCGGTCCTTCTGGTGGCTTTCCTCCCTTTTGTGCTATCGCTCGATTCAGAAGCGGCCCGAGCAGTCGGGATTTCCATATCCCCCCAATCGTGGCGCCATGCCCTTGGTTTGCTTGCTCTAACGACGGCGGGCGTCGGGGGGGCCGTCGCGATGGTGGTCGTCGGAAGTCGAAAAATCCCCGATCCGATGCGGCGGACATTCCGAGAACACGCTTCGCGTCTTCAAGCGGGTCTTGTCGCCCTGAAAGACGCTGTACGGTTCTTGAGCCAACCGCGCCTCCTCGGGGAGAGTCTAGGACTTACCGGAATGTGCTGGGCGTTGTTCGTGGGATCCCAGGTACCCCTGTTGCATGCCTTCGGCGTCGAGGGGGCAACCGCGTGGTCCGCGGCCGTGGCGGTCACGGGTCTCACCACGGCGGCTCACCTGTTGCCTTCGGCGCCGGGGGCACTGGGCACCTTCCATGCGTTTTGTGCCGCGGCCCTGCTGCTGAGCGTGCCAGGGATACCGCCCGCGGACGCGTTGGCTTATGCGGTCGTTGCCCATCTGGTAGGGCTGTTGGCCCCGGTGATTCCGGGAATGGTTTTGTGGCCAAGGTGCGCGGCGGGTCGATGCGCTTCGTCTCGAACGAGGGCGCTCTATCGGAGCCCAT
>CAYVOE010000303.1:0-1018 GCA_964452795.1 uncultured Nitrospiraceae bacterium | reverse complement strand
CGGCGGGTCGATGGGCACGGTCGGAAGCCCCGAGGCCGTTTCGGACGGAATAGGAGCACTGAAATCCGTAATGAGGTTGTCGGTTCGAAAGGTCGAGTACATCCGTACGCATTATCGGCGCTTCGGCGACGCGTCGTTGGCCAAGGCCCTGGGTGTGGACAAAGCCGCGGTGCGCAAGGCCCGTGAACAGCGCAGGTTGGAGCGGACCCGGGAAGAGGAGCAGCGGATCCGGAACGCGGCTGACCGCACGCCGCCCCCGTACACCGGCCAGCTCACCCTTCCGGAGCACGTTGTAACCCTGGACGGGCGCGATTATCTTCTGGCAGCGGCGGCCGGCGTCGTCGCGTTGATCGTGTACCTTCTCACCCTCGCGCCAACCGTGACGGGCGAAGACAGCGGCGAGCTCATCGCCGCCGCGTATACCCTGGGCGTGCCCCATCCCCCCGGCTACCCCCTGTGGACGGTGCTGGGCAAGCTGTTCACGTTTATCCCCTACGGCACCGTGGCCTGGCGCGTCAACTTTATGTCCGCGTTCTGGGGCGCCGGCACGGTGTTCCTGGCGGTCCTGCTGGGCATCAAGCTTTTCGGCGCCCGGTGGGCGGCCGCGGCGGCGGGCCTGGCCTTCGCATTCTCCTTCGAGTTCTGGGAACAGGCCGTCATCGCGGAGGTCTACACCCTGAGCACCCTGCTGGTGGCGGGGGGGCTGCTGGCCCTGCTGGTGTGGTACGACACCCGCCGCGCCGCGCCCCTCTACGCCCTCGCGGTGGCCTACGGCCTGGGCCTCGCCAACCACAACACCATGGTCCTCATGAGCCCGCTGTTCGTGGGCTTCGTCCTGTGGGTCGACCGGGAACCCTGGCGCCGCTGGCGGGTCTACGCGGCGTGCACCGGCTTGGCGCTCCTGGCGGCGGCCCTGCTCTACCTCTACCTGCCCTGGGCCTCGCGGCGTAACCCGCCGGTGGACTGGGGCAACCCCGAGACCTGGGACGCCTTCTGGGACCACGTCCGGCGCGAGCAG
>CAYVOE010000302.1:0-6522 GCA_964452795.1 uncultured Nitrospiraceae bacterium | reverse complement strand
ACCGAACTCGCGGCGATACGCCATGGTCAGGGCCTCGGCATAGCGTTTGGCCTCGTCGTAGACGCTCCGGGGCCCGATGGGATTGACGTTGCCGAAGTAGTCTTCCCGCTGGGGATGGTGTTCGGGCGGCGGATCGCCGTAAATCTCCGACGTGCTGGCCAGGAGAAAGCGGGCGCCCCGTTCCCGAGCCAGCTCGAGCAGGATGTGGGTTGCATAGGACCCCGCCTTCATGATGGCGATGGGAAGGCGCTTGAAGTCTTCCGGGCTCGCCGGGGACGCCAGGTGCAGGATGTGGGTGAAATCGCCTTCCGGATCGAAGGGCTCAGTGACGTCGTGCCGAATCAAGCGGAAACGGGGATGGGTCTCGATGGAAGCGATGTTGGACGGCCGGCTCGTAACGAAGTTGTCGACCGCCACCACATGGTGGCCTTCCTCAAGCAGCCGCTCGCACAGGTGCGATCCTACGAACCCCGCGCCCCCCGAAACGAGTATTTGTGACATGGTGACTCCTAGACAAGACAGCGAGGGCGATTATGGCACGCGGTTTCAGAGGAGGTCAAAAGCCGGCCGGATCTCCGCCCCGGTACCGGCGCCCTGCATTGCGGCGCCGAGGCCGCAAAACGCTTGCGGGAAAGCCCGGGGCGTGCTATGTTCCTCCCTGCGTCTGTACTATATCGGGTGGCCTGGAACGGGCGAGCCGGCAAGCTCCGTCGAATCCGAACGGGAATAGGTGAAATCCATGCGCAAGTATGTCTGTGTGCTGACGGTCACCCTCGGTTGCATGGCCGCGTCCGGCGAGGAGGCCTACCCACTCTGGGATCCCGACGTGCCCCTGCCCCGCGTGGCGGAGGTGTCGTATCCCGCCGCCATCACCTACGTGCGCGTTCACGAAGCGGTCGCGGGCGACGACACCTTCCTCCACGGGCCCGGCATCTTCGCCTTCGAGGGCCAACTGTTCGCCTCCTGGGCCAACAGCCCGGTGGACGAGAACAGCGCGGGCGAGCGCTGCCGCGGACGGCGCTCGGTTGACGGCGGCTACCGTTGGGGATCCGTCGAGGTCATCGCCCCCGGGTTTCCCGGCGAGGAGCGCCACAGCCACGGGGCTTTCTTCGAGTGGGAGGGACGGCTCTATTCCCCCGTGGCCCGGTTCGGATCCACGGCGCCCGTTCCCGGTGGACCCCCCTTTCCCGGGCTGAAATCGGAGCTGTTCGTCTGGCAGCCCGAATCGAAGGACTGGGTTTCCAGGGGCATCTGGATCGACGACATCTGGCCCCTCGAGACGCCCAAGCCCCTGCCCGACGGCCGGTGGATCCAGGGCGGCGTCGACTTCGCTTCCCAGCCCGTGGTGGCCATCAGCGAGACCGACGATCCCCTCGGAGCCTGGCGCACGGTGAAGCTGCCCGTTCCCGAAACCCGGCCGTTGATCTTCGCCGAGACGACCGTGATGGTCCTGCCCGATCGCCTGGTTGCGGTGATTCGGCCCTCCGAGCCCAAAACGGCCCTGGTGTCGGTGAGCACGGACGGCGGCGCCACCTGGTCGCCCGTGAGCCCGTCGAACCTGCCCGCCGTGCCGTCGAAGCCCCTGGCGGGAAGGCTCAGCACGGGCCAGCACTTCCTGATCTACAACTGGATCGACGGCGCCGAAACCCAGCTCGACGGAGCGCGGCTGCGCGATTCCCTCCTCGTCGCGGTGACGAGGCCCGGAGGCGACCGGTTCGTCCGCCAGTACCGGGTCCGCCACGGCCAAGCCCCGGCCATGCGGTTCCCCGGCAGGGCCAAGGGCGGATCCTGGGCCTATCCCAACGCCTGCGAGCACGACGGCAAGCTCTACATCGTCTACTCGGTGAACAAGGAAGACTGCGAACTCGCCATCATCCCCGTGGAATGCCTCGCCGCGCCGGAGTGAGCCCCGGCCGCCCTTTCGCGGGCTACGGCGTCAGCCGGGCTTCAAGGGCCTCGCGCAGGCGCCGACGGTAGTCCATCAGCCGGTCGTAGTCGAGGTCGTACTCGGCCGCTTCCCGAGGACAGCCGGTCAGGGCCGTCTCGCCCACGTAGTTGGCCGCTTCGCGGATGAGCTCCTCGACTTTCTTGTCGCCCTTCGCCGAATCGCGCAGGAGCCACACGGCGTTGAAGTCCTCAATCCCGTCCCGCGAGGCCTCCCAGCGTCGGCTGGGCACGAGGGCGCGGCCGTCGTAGTTGACGGCGCCGTAGGACGGTTCCGTCTCCACGCTGAAGAGGTCGTCGCCCTGGTAGTAGGTCCACCAGCCGCCGCCGTCGATGCCCCAGTAGAGGCAGAGCCAGGGCAGGGCGCGGAAGAAGCCCAGGGGCCGCAGGTATCGGGCGTTTCCCGGGGGCGTGTAGGTGAGCACGGGCTTGCCTTCTTCGCCGCGGATCGCGTCAATGTACGGCTGACCCAATTGTTCGAGGACGTCCATGCCCGGCTGCCACCCGTCGGTGACGGGGGCCATCTCCGCCGTCGTCTCCCTGTTCACCGCGCCCCAGGGATTGGCGTAGTTCTGCGCCCGCGGCTCGATGGCCTTGAGTTCCCGGGCGTGTCGCATGTAGTTGGCGATGCTGCCCACGAGGCCCGGCTCGTCTTCGACGTACCACATGAAGTGCTCGTAGCCGAGGCCGAATTCCTGCTCCAGGTGGTCGGCGAGGGCGTGGACGTAGTTGCGGCGCGCTTTCCTCCGCAGTTCTTCATCGGGCTCCAACCCTTCGGGGAAGGCGGGCGTCGGCGGCGGGCTGTAGAGGATCAGGCTGATCTGACGGGCCTCCTGGAGGACGGCGTCGTGGGCCGTCCAGTCCAAATCGCCCACGAGTTCACCCGTCGCGTCGGCCTTCGCCGCCGGCAGCGGCACGCCGTACCACACCGTCTGCAGGTGTTCGTTGAGGTCGGGAATGGTGTTGAAGTCCCCGATCCGGTTGCGCGACCAGAAGATGGCGTAATACCGGCTCTTCTCGGGCAGGCGCACCGGCGACACCTCGAGCCGCACCACGAGTTCCTGTTTCGCCGGAGGCAGCTCGAGGGTGTTCAAAGGCCACGTGAACGTGTAGGTGCCCGGCTCGAGATCGTGGGTCCGCAGGTTGATCCAGAGGGACTGTACCTCGCCGGGGGCGATGCTCAACAGGGCGTCGGGTCCCAGATGAGGCAGGAGATCCGGAGCCGTCTCGCCGTAGACGCTGGGCAGCCATACCGGCCGGTGCAGCCGCGCCGCGTCCACGCCCCGGATCGGTTCGTCGGCGCCTTCCCGCGTGATTGTCGCGGGGCCGACGCGCACCTCGATGCCCCGGGCCGACAGGTTGGCCACGTTCACGCAGACCGATTCGATCTCGTTCCCGAAGGCCCACGCGGAGATGGGCTTCGTCTCCGCCGTCTCCGGCAGGGTGTCCCGCGGGTCCAGGTTGTCCCAGGGGTTGTCGTCCGGCCACACCACGAAGGCGGGGTCGCGCCCGGCCTCCACCTCGGCCCTCACGAGGGCCGCCAGACGGCGCGTCTGTTTCAGGAAGTTCCGGAACCGTTCCACTTCTTCCATCAACGCGCGCCGGTCGACGGGATCCGTTTCTGCGGCCCGGCGTATCCGACCCTGAAGCAGGTCGAGTCGTGTCTCGGCCTCGGTCCACTGTTTGGCCAGGGCCACGGACGCCTCGGGGGCGACGGCGGCCACCGCGCGGAGATGATCGATGGCCGCGTCGAGGGCGCCGCGATACGCCGGGGCGTCCAGTCCGGCGGCGGGATCTTCGACGACGACCGTCCGCGTCTGCTGCGCCGAGGCGGCGCCGGTTTGGACGTCGAGCTGCCGGAAGGTCAACCTATATTCGCCGGCCAGGGTGACGGGCCAGGTTCCCGTTATGCGATTGGCTCCCGCATTTGCGTGGAATACCTCCGTGGTGCGGGACCCGTCCGGCGCGAGGGTCGACACCTCGACCGCAGCGTATTCCCCGGGTTCGTCGAGTCTCGCAACGAATGCGTTGCGGCCGAAGCGGATGGCTTCGAAATCCTCGACGAAATTCCCCTCCGGCGTTTCCGAATCCGAAGCCTGTCCGTCACCCGAAACCGGCGGGTAAGGGTTGGCGCGTCCGTCGGCGGCGGCTACGGCATCTTCGCCCGCCGGTCCGCCAAAGCTGAAGGCGTGGACCTTACCGTTGCGCGAGGCCAGGACGACCTCGAGCACGCCGTCGCCGTCGATGTCGGCGATGCAGGCGCCACCGAATCCGCCCCCTTCGAGCGGATAGCCTCCGACGGCTTCGCCCGTCTCGACGTCGAGGACGTACCACGACTTGCCGGAGCCGTCGGGCGCGGTGTCGCGGACGGTCACCACCATGTCGAGCCGGCCGTCGCCATCGAGGTCTCCCACCACCGGCGGTTGCCAGATGCCGCGGCCGCTCACGTCGGTGCGCCACCGGGCTTCGCCGTCCGCGGTGAATACCGCCACATGGTTCGCCTTGTCGGCGGCGGCCACGGCCGGCGTGCCGTCCTTCAGACGAAAGGCGTTGCGGCCGTGGTACACGTTGGTCTCCATTTGCCCGGTCCAGCGCGGGGTCCCGTCTCGGCCGTCGACGCACACGACGCCGCCGTCCTTCGCCAGCATCGCCGAAAAGCCCACCACCTCCGCGCGCCCGTCTTCATCGAGATCCACGATCAACGGGAGGCTGCGGCCGAGGTGCAGGGGCGGCAGAAAGCGCTCCCACTTCAGGCGGCCGTCGCTGTCCAGCGCCACGAGGTAGCGCGTCTGCGTGCCGTAGACCACCTCGGGCCGGCCGTCGTTGTCGATGTCGCCCACGGCGGGCGTCGAGACTTCCCACCGTTCGCGATCCAGTCTGGACCGCCACCGCAGGGTGCCGTCGCCGTTGAGGCAGGTGACGGCGCCGCTCATGTCGGAGGTCAGGAGCTCGGCCGCGCCGTCGCCGTCCAGGTCCGCCGGTTGAACCATCTGCCAGACGCCCATCCCCGCGCCCAGGCGGTGTTCCCACAGCACGCGGCCGTCCGGGCTCAGGGCCGCCACGATGCCTTCGTTGTGGCCAGCCACGATCTCTTCAATACCGTCGCCGTCGAGGTCGGCGGTCGCGGCGTCGAAAACGCCGCCCCGTCCCTTCTCGGGCCCGAAGGAGGTGTCGAAGAGAGCCTGGCCCCGCCCATCCAGTCGGATGACGCGTCCGCCGCAGGCGATGACGACGCTGTCGGGTTGAGTGCTCGGAAAGGGGATCGCCGAGCCGTAGAGGCCGGCTTGGGCGTCGAAGGTCCACTCCAACGACGGTTCGGGAAAGGTGTCTGCCGAAGCCGCCGCCATCCATACCATGATCGCCGTACCGACACAGCGGCCCACCGTCCGTATGTTGGTCATTTACCTTCTCCCTGTTGTGGCACCCTTGCAGGACCCACCCTACAGGGAGACTCGGCGTGGAATCAACGCCGTCGCGCCCGTTCTTGTCGCCTCTCCGGCTCAAAAAAGGAGAGGCCGGACGCGGCACAAAACCGCATCCGGCCCCGGGAGGCTTCTAACACGCTTGCGACTACATGGCCGCTTCGCCGGTCGGCACCACGTGGATCTCGACGCGGCGATTGAGAACCCGGCCCGCCTCGGTCGAGTTGTCGGCGATGGGGTTCGACGGGCCCATTCCCTGGGCCTGGATCCGGCTCGGGCTGATGCCCGCCGCGATGAGTTCGTTCTGCACCACTTGCGCGCGCCGCTGCGACAGCTCGTAGTTCATCTGGTCGCCGCCTTCGCTGCTGGTGTAGCCGCGGACGTAAACCTGCGAATCGGGGTAGGTGCTCAGCACCTCCGCGATCTCGCGGATCTTCGCCCGGCCGGCCTCGGTGAGGGCCGAAGAGCCCACGGGGAACAGAACGTCGCTCTGCATGCGCAGGCGCAGGGCGGGCTGCTCGACTTCCGTCGGCGCCGCGGGCTCCATCGTCTCGCCGGGCCCCGTCGTGACCGGAGGCGCGGTGGGCTGCTGGATCAGGACCGTCTCTTCGGCAGTCTCGATGCCTTCGATCCGGGCGAAGGCCTCTTTCTGCCGCTGGAGGACGTGCCCGATGCCGCCGCCCAGGGCCGCACCGGCGGCGGCGCCGATGAGAGCGCCACGAGCCGGCTCATCTTTGTCGATGAGCGCCCCGGCTCCGGCACCCAACAGCGTGCCCGTCAGAGCACCCGTGCGTGTGCGGTTGATCTCGCCGCCCGTCTGGCAGCCGACCGTGCCGGAGATAAGGGCGGCGGCCAGGACGACGCTGAATAGAGCTTTTGTGGAATCCATGTGCAAGTCTCCTGTGGTTCCGGGGAAAGAAGCGCCCGCTCGGGGGAACCGTTGAGGAATCGAACCGAAAGGATTGGAGGTTCAAATCTGAGGGATGTAGGTGGTACCGGCGCGTGGCCTTAACTTGTATATAGAGTACCCGATTCCGGTCCAACCTTCAAGGTGTCCGAGAGTTTCGTCTCTATAGCACTATTTTCAGAAGGGAGCGCCGGCCCCTCGGATCAACCTTCTTTTGCGCAACGGTCTCTAATTCCCTTCCATATGGCG
>CAYVOE010000301.1:0-6576 GCA_964452795.1 uncultured Nitrospiraceae bacterium | reverse complement strand
ACTCAAAGGCGCAGTGCCGCCGGTGGACGTAGTTCACCCCTTCGACGCCCGAAAGCTGGACTTCCGCCGTGCTGCTGGGATGGGCCTGGCCCACCACCCAGCCGTCGCGGATGGCGAAATACTGGGCCGTCTCCTCGAGGTCGAGGTAGAGGGCGTGGGGGGGAAGGGGTTCGCCTTCGGCCTCCGGCGCGGCGACCGACTCGGGGGCCGGGGTCTCGGCCGCGGGCGGCGGCGCCTCGAACGCGGGTTCGGGCGGGGCCTCGTGCACGGGGATGGCGGGGACCATGCCCAGGAACTCGGCGTCCCGCTCGCACGCGCTGGCCAGTTCGTCGTTCCGATGCCCGCACCGAGGACAGATCTTGACGTACGCCGCCATTACCCCTCGTCTCCGCCGTGGCGAAGCAGGTCGATGAGGGCCTTCCGCGGCGTCCGTTGGACCACCCCGATGAGCATGTCGAAACCGCCGTCGCCGAGGCCGTAGTTGACCCGGCCGAAGGGTTGGGCCTCGATCTCGGCCCGAAGGGCCCGGGCCCGCGCGGTCCGATAGTGCACCCGCTGGTTGCCGGAGCCCGCCAGGGGATGGTCCTGCGGCACCTCTTGTCGGAAAGGCCCGTCGATGAGGATGTCCACCAACGCGAGCAGATCGGCGTGGTCGGGTCCCTTGTCTTCGATCTCCGCCAGGGTATACCCCGAATAGACCAGCACGTTCCAATGGGGCCGTTCCTCGCGCAGTCGTGTGAGAAGCGCCGCCAGGGGTCCGGCCTGGTCGAAGGGTTCTCCTCCGGAGACGGTCACCCCCGCCAGCGATACGGGCACCCGGTTGAACAGGCGCCGGACCAGGGTGTCCACGGGCACGGGCCGGCCCGACGTCGTGCTCAGCATCTCGGGGCTGATGCACCCCTTGCACCGCTGTCCGCAGCCCGCCACCCACATCGCCACCCGTTCGCCGGGACCCAGCGACGTCACCGGATAGGCCATGCTGTAGAGGCGAAGGTTCATGACGAGGCCGTCTCGACCCGAAGCTCGAACCGCGTGGCCGCATCGACGCCGTGGTCGATGAGGTCGGTCACCCGCACGCGGCTGTGGGGCGCGATGTTGTGATCGAAGAGGGTTCGGCTGAGAGGATTGACGAAGGCCGAGTCCACCACGTTGCGGATCCCCCGTCCGCCGTGATGCAGCCGTTCCCGGGCCAGTTCCACCAGCCGATCCCGGGCCGGCCGCTCGATGGTGAGCTCCAGCCGCTTCGATTCCCGGGCGAACCGGACCAGTTTGGCCAGGAGCAGGTCCACGATCTCGGCGTCCAACGGCGGCTTGATGAAGTCGAAGACCACGAAATTGTCGCCCAGGCGATTGAGGATCTCGGGCCGACCCAACACGAAGTTGAAGTGGTCGCGGATTTCCTGCTGGATGACCTCCTTCATCTCCTCGTAGGGCATGTCGGGCGTCACCAGGACCGCCCGCGGACCGTCGACCCCCGTGGTGCGGGCCACGGTGCCGAGGTTGCTGGTGAAGATGAGGATGCACTCCGAGAAATAGACGGTCTCGCCCTTGCCGTCGGTGAGCCGGCCGTCGTCGAGAATCTGAAGGAACTTGTCGAAGATGCTCCCGTGGGCTTTCTCGATTTCGTCGAAGAGGAGGATCGAGAAGGGGTTCTTTTTCACGGCGTTGGTCAGTTGCCCGCCCTCTTCATACCCCACGTATCCCGGCGGCGCCCCGAGCAGGCGCTGGTCGGATTGAGGCGCGGCGTACTCGCTCATGTCGAAGCGGAGCAGGCGCTCCTCCTCGCCGAAGAGCAGGGCCGCCAGGGCCTTCGCCATCTCCGTCTTGCCCACGCCCGTGGGGCCCGCGAAGAACAGCACGCCCCGGGGCCGGTTCGACTTGCTGGAGTCGCCCGCCGACAATCCGATCTTGGCGCGCTTGATGATGTCGAGGACCCGGGCCACGGCCGCCTTCTGGCCTTTGATCCGTCCGCAGATGAATTCCTCGGCGTTCTCCAGCCGGCTGCTCTGGATCTTGTCCCACTCGTTGGTGGTCACGCCGTACTTGTACATCTCGCTCAGGCGCTTGACGTTCGACAGGCCCGACGACGGCTCGATGAGCGGGATCTTCTCCTTGATCGACATGCTCACCAGGCTGCGCATCTCGAAGTTGGTCAGTTGCTCCGTCATGTCGACGAAGTCTTCGACCACCGACAGAGGCGCCTTGGCGTCGTGTCCGCCCGACCCGTGAAAGTGGGGGAAGTACCGCCGGATGAACCGCGCCCGCTCTTCCCGATCGGGCAGCTCGACCTGGATCGACCGGCCCCGCGGGTTGTTGACGTACAAAAACGTGGGCAGGTCGTTCATCTTCTCGCAGACCAGGATCAGGAGGTTGTTCCACCGCCTGTCGGGCCGCACCACTTCCCGGCTCGCCATCGCCGCCTTGAACATCCGGGTCAGGGCGATCACCTCGTCCTTGGCGGGTCGGTCGGGTGACGACACGATCCGCGACGCGAGGTTCACGATGAACGCGCACGGCGCCTGGGTGTTTCTGAGGCCCCGACCGACACGCTCGATGACCGTGTGCCAGTCCGTCGTCACCGGCTTTCCAAGACGCAGGGCATCCTTGGCCTTGTCGAGGGGCTTCTTCGCCACCGTAACCGTGGCCGTGCCGCCCGGTCCGCCTCCGTCGTCCGCCGCGGTCGGTCCGCCCGTCCGTCCCGCGTCCTCCCGGTCCGTCAGGGGCCGGCCCCGCTCGATCCGATGGAACAGCGCCTCCATCTCGGGCGTGGCGAAGGACAGATCCTCCACCGGATCGACCCACGCCACCACCTCGTACTGGAGGTCGAGCAGGTATCGGCGCAGCACCCCCAGCAGATCGCTCTCGGTCCAGCGCACCACGCCCGTATCGTCCATCCGAAGCGGGTACGACACCAGGTCGTGGACGTTGCCCCACACGAAGAGCAGGTTCTTGATGCGGGCGAAACGGTCCAACTCGCGAAGCCACCGCGGCGACGTCTCATCGATCAGGATCACGGGCGGTATCCTTTCCGGCGACACCCGAGGCGCTCGATGCCCCTGTTCCTGAAGTGTAGCACAAGGGTTGTTGTCCGCTGCGCAACGCCTGACCGCTTCCCGGACGCACGATCCGGGACCCGGCCCGTTCAATCCCCGTCCCGGCTACGGCAGCCGTTCCAATGCCTCGACCGCCCGGGCGACGGCCTGGCGTCGGGCCATGATGGGTGCCGGATCCGCGGTGAACTTGGTCATGTCGGCGGTGATGTCGGCCGGAACGTCGAGCAGCGACTCGTAGCGGGCCTTCTCTTCGGGCGCCAGCGTGGACCCCTTGCGTTCGATCAGGTCGCGCAGCCGCGCCAGATACTCGTAGTCTTCGACGCCGTCGCGCAACATCTCCCAGCGGATGCTGTCCACCGGGCCCTCGAGCACCGGTTCCGAGGGATAGCCGTCGGCGGCCTCCGGCGGATAGATGAACCGGCCGTCGCCGTTGCCCCAGGGCCGGCGCACGCCTACGGGCAGGCCGTAGCTCGTCTGCCACGACATGGGGTCCTCGTACGGGTTCTGCGGCTCGTGGGGATAGGCCTCCGGACTGGTCCAGTAGTTGCTCTGCCAGACGAGGATCCCGTCGATGCGGCGCTGCCAGGTCTGCCACAGCCATACGCGCAGTTCCGTGCCCGGGTGGTCGATGAACAGCGTGGCGTACGGCGCCTTGGGGTACGTGCACACGTACCACCAGAACTTCTCGCCCTCGGCGCGGCGGGCCTCGGCGGCCTCGTGGTCGTACTCGGGCGAGATGGCGCACCACAGGTTCGGTCCCCCCACCAGGTCCGGCTCGACCTGCTCCGTCAACATGCGGGTGATGTCGGGGGCGGACTCCTTGAGCTTTCGGAAGCCGTTCATCACGAACTCGTAGTCCTTGGGATCGGGCTCGTCGAACCAGTAGACATAGGCCTCGTCCAGCCAGCCTCGTTCCCGCAGGTGCTCCTGGAGCGCGCTCCAGTAGTTCTTGAAGGCCGCCTCGTACTGGGGCGTGCCCTCCTTATACCCGTTGAGCTCCGGCTCGACCCGCGAATGGAAGGTCCCGCTCCCCAGGCCGACCCCGGGCAGGTTGAACGAGTTGAACCCGTACTCGTCGAGGGCGCGGGTCATGGCGGTGTCGAAGGCCGTCCAGTCGAATTGTGGGACCAGCTCCTCGGGGTTGTCCGTATCCGGCCACGTCACCCGGAAGGGATCGAGCGGCGCGGGGTTGTAGGGCGAGATGCGATGGTCGCGGAAGCTTTGCAGGTATTTGTCGAGGACTTCCCGTTTCTGGGCCTCGTCGGTGATGCCGTGGTACTGGAAAACCGTATGGGGGCTGAAACCGAAGGCGGACACGCAAGTGGCGCGATCGGGCAGGGTGAAGTCGTAGACCTCGACCCGCAAGGGAGCGTCTACCCGGTAGTCTTCGGCCTCAATCGTAATCGCGCCCGTGTAGGTCCCGGCGGGGATGTCCTTCGGCACCCGCACCCGCACCCACAAGGGATGGTTGATGCCTCCGGCGGCGTCGAGGGGCTCCTTCAGGGGCGGCAAGGGGTCGGGCCACAACCCGGGACTGCTCGTGCTGTCCGTGGGCCGGGTCACGTTGACGTAGCCGACCCGGAGGATGTCGATGTTTTCGGCGGGCAGGACCGCGCCGTCGGGTCCCGACAGCGCGTTCGCCCGCGCCGTGAGGCCCTTCAACCCGGCGGCGGGCCGCACCACGAGCTGGGCCGCTTCCGCCTCGTTGCGCGCCGCCGAAATCGTGATCGCGTCGCCGGCGGCCTGAGGCACGGGCCGGGTGCGGCTCACTTTCCAGCCCGAAGAGGCCGTCCACAAGGCGACGGCGTCGTTCGAACCCGGCAGGATCTGACCGTAGTGGGCCGCGTACAGGATCGACACGGGCAAGGTCCATTCGGCCCGGTAGCCCGGATCCGATCCCAGTTCTATCGTCACTTCACCGGTCCCGGTGCCCGCGAGCGCATAGGATGCCTGGAACGGACTCGAACCGTCGGGAAGGTCCGCCTCTCCTTGCGAGGTCGTCGCCCGACCGTCGACGGATGCCGTGACCCGGTAAGGCAGCTTCAGGGACGCGCCCGAGACGTTCTCGATGGTGGCGGTGAAGGCGAGGCCGGTGTCGGGGGCGTCGGCCTGTATCGCCTTGGGAGTCACCCGAAATCGGGGGTCGACGGAGCGCACGGCGAGGAACCGCGTGGACCCGCGCCAATCCGCCGCCGGCCCGTCCACCGAGGAGAGGTAGACGTAGCGATCCACGTTCATAACGTCCCCGGCGGCCTCCGCCTCCAGCCGGAGCCGGATCCACACGGCGTCGGCCGGAAGCAATTGGTCGGGAATGACAAACGAGGCCGGGCCCACGTCCTCCTGCATGCCCAGGGCCACCCACGACGTCCCGTCGGTTCCGGCTTCCACCACGAGACGTCCGCCCATACGGTAGCTCACACCGACTTCCACCGACGCCGTCTCCTGGCGGCGCCCGTCGAGGGCGTGGCGATACACCACTTCCGAGCCCGCGCCCAACGTCCACCGGTTGGTGTTGAACGCGCCCCGGTGGGACACCAGAGGCCGACTGTAGTTCGACGCAAGCACCTCGAAAGGCGCCGTGAATTCGTAGTCCAGGCCGCGCAGGACTTCGCCCTCGCCCAGCGTCAGGCCGTCGCGCGCTTCGTGGATGGCCTCCGCCCGCAGCACCTCGATGTCGTCGAAGGCCATGGTACCCTTCGCGTGCCACTGGCCGAAGCGGACCCAGGCCTGGTCCGAACTCAGGTTCTCCGGTGTCACGAAGAAAGACGTGTAGGTGCGCCATTCCGCGGGCGGGGTGCCGATGTCGCGGTTGGCGAAGGGCGGACCCGAAACGGCCGTGCCGCCCGTGCTGTCGAGGTTGCGCGCCCGGAACCGCACCCGATACAGGGTGTTCGGTTCGAAGGGCAGGGATTCCGAACGCCAGTAGTTCGAGTCGTTGCCCGTACCGGCCACCACCACGCCTCGCTGGCCCGCGGCGCCCTCCAGTTCGCGCCAGGCGCCCTCGCCGCCCGAGAGCACCCAGGGAGCCGGCCCGCCGTTGCCTTCCTCAAACGAAGGATTGGCCAGCGGTACTCCCTGAGCCGCCGCGTATCCTCCGATCCAGAGCCCAACCGCCGCCCCGATGCATGCGCCCCGCCACGTCATGTCGTAATGATCTCCCGCTCGTTGACATACGAATCCCAAGGCCCACAGTTTGCCCCACGCCCCGCCCCCGAGGCAACACCCCCGTCGTCCGTCACGTTCGAAGGAGCTGCATCCGTAGCCCCACAGGCCGACAGCCAGACGGGCCCGTCCCGCCCATCGCAGGACCGCGAGGACTGCGCTCAACGGCCTCATGTGAGCGCACCACCCCGTCGTGAGACTACGAGGTCTGCGCCCAAAGGGCTCATGAGCCATTGCCTCCCCGCGTAAGACGATGAGGACTGCGCCGGACGGGGGTGTGAGCCTGCCCCTCCCCGACGCAGGACTGCGAGGACTGCGCTGGACGGGGATGTGAGGGTGCCCCTCCCCGCGTAAGCCTACG
>CAYVOE010000300.1:0-6590 GCA_964452795.1 uncultured Nitrospiraceae bacterium | reverse complement strand
CGCCGGCGGCGGGATTGTTGATGTCGGTGATGAAGAAGCGCTCGATCCCTTCCTTGGCGCGGGGGATCGTCCGGATGGGCGAACCGTCGGCATCGCAAATCCCCGCCACCCGCGGGATCAGGTTCGGGCTGCCGGGATTGATGTCGGTGTCGTACATGTTGGGCCAGTGCCAGCTATCGTTCCAGTGGTCCGGGCACCCGGCCGCCGCCAGCGTGGCGCTCGAAATGATGCGGGGGTTGCTGCCGCTGAGGAAGCCGAAGGCGTCGATGGCCGCGTGGGCCGCGCCGCCCCGTACCGCAATCGTGAACTGGGTCGCCGTGGTGCAGGCGTAGGGCACGTAGATGTACGAAAGGGGCAGCGACAGGACCATGTTCACGCAGTCATGCCGGGCCTGCTGACCCGCCGCCGCCGTCTCGGGGCTGTTCATAATGTAGTCGACGTACTGGGGTATCTCTTTGATGCGCAGGTTCGGGAAGGACGAGACGTCTCTCGTCCGCGGCAGAAGGGGGCTGTCCTTCTGGTCCGACCGCGAGTCGGAGGGGCAAATCATGATGTTCGGGTCGGTCCAGTATTCGGGATACAGCGCCGCGCTGCCTACCCCGAATCCCGATCCCATCGTCGCCTGATGAACCCCTCCGGGAGGGAACTTGCCTTTGTTCTCGCCGGCGAACATCTTGAAGATGACGCCCCACTGCTTGAGGTTGTTCTGACAGGAAGCCCGGTTGGCCGCTTCTCTTGCCCGGGCCAGGGCCGGCAGCAGGATCGCCGCCAGGATGCCGATGATGGCAATGACAACGAGGAGTTCGATGAGCGTGAAGCCTTGCCGGTTGCGATGGGTCACTGACATCGGTTTCTCTCCTTGAGTCGTGACGCTCACGATGTCTCAAAACTCGAAATGCGGTTTGAGTTCAATTCGGTAGCGCAATCGTTTCAACCGGAAAACCGAAAGTCGATCCCTCCCCTCCTTTCTCCCTTGACCGGAGACCGAACCCTGCGTCCCCGGAACGAAAACGCCGGTTGTTGAGGCACGGATCCAAGACCACTGTGGCTGACCTACGCCAAGGTAGCACCACGTCAACCAGTGTGTCAAGATGCTTGAGAAAAGCATTGATAATTGATTCATTCGCCTAAAAACCGAAAGGGACACACCAAACGCTCCCTAACCGGGCGCAAGACCTTTCGGTTCGGTTCGAGCCCCTCAGCGGGACAGGCGGCGGGCGATGTCGGTCACGTGACGTCCCTGGTATCGGGCGATGGCCAGCTCGTTCTCGCTGGGCAGGCGCGAGCCGTCGGCGCCGGCCAGGGTGGTGGCTCCGTAGGGGGTGCCGCCCGTGATTTCATCCATCCGGACAAGGCGCTGATCGTCGGTGTAGGGCGTGCCGACGATGACCAGGCCGAGGTGGGCCAGGGTGTTCCAGAAGCTGGTGATGGTGGTCTCCTGGCCGCCGTGCTGGCTGGCCGTGCTGGCGAACACGCTGCCGACCTTGCCGATGAGGGCGCCCTGAAGCCAGAGATGGGAGGTCTGATCGAGAAAATTGCGCATCTGGGAGCACATGTTGCCGTAGCGCGTCGGGGTGCCGAAGATCAGGGCGTCCGCCTCGGGCAGGAGATCGACCCGGGCATAGGGCACGTGGGCGAAGGCCTGGCGTGCCTGTTTCGCCCCGGACCGTTCCAGGATGTCTTCCGGCACCAGCTCCGGAACCTGATAGAGGGTGACCTCGGCGCCCTCGACTTCACGAGCGCCTTCAGCAATCGCTTCCGCCATGCGGTGGATATGACCGTACATGCTGTAGAAGATGATCTGAACGCGAGTGGCCATGGGAAGGTCTCCTTGGGAAGGGGCCTGCAGAAAGGAAGGGAACTGTCTGCCATCGGCCGCCGGCAGCGGGTCGGCGACCCATCGGAACCTGTCGGGGGAACGTGAACCACTATATCGGTTGTTGCGGGAACGCCACAACGACGCCGAGAGGATCCTTGACCCACAAACCGAATGGACGCAGGACGGAGCGAGTTGACCCGCTTCCCGGTCCGCCCTATCATGTCCCGTGGCCATGGGGAACGGGACCAACCCGCAACGAAGGGAGCTACCGCACGTGCAAGCCACCATCCGCACCAACAAAGGCGACATACACCTTGACCTCTACGAAGACCGGGCGCCGCTCACCGTGGCGAACTTCGTCAACCTCGCCCAGCGCGGGTTCTACGACGGCCTGTCCTTTCACCGGGTCATCGACGATTTCATGATCCAGGGCGGTTGCCCTCAGGGCACGGGGACGGGCGGCCCGGGCTACCGGTTCCGCGACGAGTGCACGCCCGAGCTCAAGCACGATCGGCCGGGGATCCTGTCCATGGCCAATGCCGGACCCAACACCAACGGCAGCCAGTTCTTCATCACCCACGTCCCCACGCCCTGGCTCGACGGCAAGCACACCGTCTTCGGCGCCGTCGCCTCCGAAGCCGACCAGGAGGTCGTGAACAGCATCGAGCGGGGCGACCGCATCGAAGAGGTCACGGTCGACGGCGACACGGCCCCGCTGTTCCTCAAGGCCCAGAAGGAACTGCAGGACTGGAACGCCACCCTGGACCGGTCCTATCCGCGCAAACGTTGATCGCCCATATTGCGCGAATAAGGTGACGCCGCGGGAGACCCCGACATGACCCAGCCGCCGGTCCTGAACACGGAGCGCCTGGTCCTGCGTCCTTTCCGCCGGGAAGACGCGGAGGCCGTGGCGCGCCTGGCGGGGGATCGGGACGTGGCCTTCAACGCCCTCCACATACCGCACCCCATGGACGTGTCCATCGCCGAGGCCTGGATCGAGTCGCACGAGGAGGCCTTCCAGGAAGGGCTGGCGATCAACTTCGCCATCGAATTGCGCGACGAGGCCGAGCTGGTGGGGGCGGTGGGCCTGCTGGTCCGGCGCGACCACCGCCGCGCCGAACTGGGCTACTGGATCGGCAAACCCTATTGGGGCCGCGGCTACGCCACCGAGGCCGCCCGGGCCGTGGTGGACTACGCCTTCCGCACGCTGGGCCTCAACCGGGTCCAGGCGGACCACCTCGCCCGCAACCCGGGTTCGGGCCGCGTCCTGCAGAAGCTCGGCATGCGCCACGAAGGCACCCTGCGCGAGTACGCCCACCATTGGGGCCGCTTCGAAGACCTCGAACTCTACGCCCTCGTCCGCGAAGACTACCTCCGCACCGTTCCCGATTCCGACGCAGAACCGGGTCCCGCCGACGCGTAGTTCAAAGGAACGAAGCAAAAGCAAACTCGTCCTTGCCGGTTTGCCTCCCGGTCGGGTACGGTATTAAGGGGATGCGACCGCCCCGTGCGGGTCGCCCGGACCAACGCAGGACGAGAGGGCCATGTACAATCACTCGAGGGACAGCTCCGGCGCCTCCCGCGCCGGGTCCGACGCATCGGGCCACGAGGCCCTGGGCCAGTCGGAGGCCTTTCTGGCGTTCCAGGAGTGCCTGTCGCGGGTGGCCCCCGTCGACCGGCCCGTCCTCATCATCGGCGAGCGCGGCACCGGAAAGGAGCTCGCCGCCGCGCGGCTCCACTTCCTCTCGCGCCGGTGGCAGGAGCCTTTTGTGGCCCTCAATTGCGCCGCCCTCTCCTCCACCCTCATCGAGTCGGAACTTTTCGGCTACGAGCAGGGGGCCTTCACCGGCGCGATGCGGCGACGCTCGGGCCGGTTCGAAGCCGCCAACGGCGGCACCCTCTTCCTCGACGAGATCGGAAACATCCCCGTCGAGGCCCAGGAAAAGATCCTGCGCGTGGTCGAATACGGCACCTTCGAGCGCGTGGGCAGCACCGAACGAGTCCAGGTGAACGTGCGCATCATCGGCGCCACCAACGCCGATCTGCCCGCCCTCGCCAACCAGGGCCGGTTCAAGCACGACCTCCTGGACCGCCTGTCCTTCGAAGTCCTCTACCTGCCGCCCCTGCGCGAGCGCCAGGAGGATATCGCCTTGCTGGCCAACCAGTTCGCGGCCCGCATGGCCCACGAGCTCGGCCGAAGCGAGATTCCCGAGTTTACCGAAGGCGCCATCGACGCCCTCGAGCGCTACTCCTGGCCCGGCAACATCCGCGAGCTCAAGAACGTGGTCGAGCGCGCCGTCTACCGGTCCGACTCGCCCCGGATCCACGAGTCCGACATCATCTTCAATCCCTTCGACGCCGTGGGCCGGTCGGCCTGCCTGTCCGTCGGAGGCCGCCCCCCCGCGCCGGGAGCCGCTCCCCGCTCCAACGGCCGCCACGACATGGACCTGCGGCCCTTCAACGAGGCCGTGGCCGAGCTCGAGATCGGCCTCCTGCGCCGGGCCCTCGAGGAAGCCCGCTACAACCAGAAACGGGCCGCCGAGCTCCTCGATCTGTCCTACCACCAGTTCCGCGGACTCTACCGGAAGTACCAGGAGAGCCTTCAGGAAGGGTAGGCCGACGACGCGGCCGCTAGGACGCGAGTTCCGATAGGCCGCAGTAGTGTTCCAGCACCTCGGGGTTCGCCAGGGCCTCGCGGTTGAGCACCTCTTCCCCGTGGATGACGCGGCGCACCGCCAGCTCCACCTTCTTCCCGTTTCGCGTGTACGGAACGCCGGGCACCTGCACGATCCGGGCCGGCACGTGGCGCGGCGAACAGGCGCCCCGAATCTTCGCCCGGATGGCGTCGCGGATCTCCGCGCTCAACTCCGCGCCGGACGCCAGCTCCACAAACAGCACCACCCGCTCGTCGCCGTTCCATCGCTGCCCCACCACGAGGCTGTCGCGGACGTCGCGGAGTCGTTCCAGGGCCCGGTAAATCTCCGCCGTGCCGATGCGCACGCCGCCGGGGTTCAGCGTGGCGTCGCTGCGCCCGTAGAACACCAGGCCGCCCGTGGTGCTGTTGAGCAGCACGTAGTCGCCGTGGTGCCACACCCCGGGGAAACGCTCGAAATAGGCCGCGCGGTATCGGGCGCCGTCGGGGTCGTTCCAGAACCCCGTGGGCATGGACGGAAAAGGTGCCGTGCACACCAGTTCGCCCCGGCGGTCGCAGATCGACCGGCCCGCCTCGTCGAACACCTCCACCTTCATCCCCAGACCCCGGCACTGGAGCTCGCCCCGGTGCACCGGCAGGACCGGATTGCCCAGGGCGAAGCACGAGATGATGTCCGTACCCCCCGAGATGGACGCGAGCTGCACGTCTTCCTTCACGTCGCGGTACACGTAGTCGAAGCCCTCCTCCGATAGGGGCGAACCCGTGGACAGGACCGCCCGCAGCGACGTCAGCCCGAGCTCGGCCGCCGGCCGGACTCCTTCCGCCTCGCAGTGCATCAGGTATTGGGCGCTGGTGCCGAATACGGTGACGCCAAGACGGTCGGCCAGGCGCCACAACGCGTCCGGCTTCGGGTGGAAGGGCGCCCCGTCGTAGAGCACCAGGGTCGCCCCCGTCGCCAGCCCGCTCACCAGCCAGTTCCACATCATCCAGCTGCAGGTGGTGTAATAAAACAGAACGTCGTCGCGCCGCAGGTCCGTGTGGAGCCGGTGCTCCTTCAAATGCTGGATTAGCGTGCCGCCGGCGCCGTGGACGATGGCCTTGGGCAACCCCGTGGTGCCCGACGAATAGAGGATGTAGAGCGGGTGATCGAAGGGAAGGGGTTCGAACAACGGCCCCTCCGCCGGACCCCGCGCCAGCGCCTCGAAAGAGACGTCGAAGGGACCCGACGCCGGCCCCTGCCCCTCGTAAGAGATGGACACCACCGTCTCGAGGTCCGGCAATTCCCCGCGGACCGCCTCGACCTTTTCTCTCAGGTCCACCCAGCGGCCTTTGTACCGGTAGCCGTCGTGGGCGAACAGGACCTTCGGCCGCACCTGACGGAACCGGTCCAGGATGCCCGAGACCCCGAAGTCCGGAGAGCACGACGTCCACACCGCCCCCAGCGCGCTCGCCGCCAGCATGGCCGCCACCGTCTCCGCCGTGTTCGCCACCACGCCCGCCACGCGGTCGCCCGCGCCCACGCCCCGCGCCCGCAGCCCCGCCGCCACCGCGCACACCTGACGGTAGAGCTCCCCATACGACACCGACTCCGGAGCCGCCCCTTCCCGGCACGCCACCAGGGCGGGACGCTCGTCTCGAAACCGGAGCAGGTTCTCCGCGAAGTTCAGCCGAGCCCCCCGGAACCACCGCGCCCCCGGCATGCGCTTTGGATCGTCCACCACCTCCTCGAACGGCGCCGAATGGACAATCCCCGCGTAGGCCCAGACGCATTCCCAGAACCCGGCGATGTCCTCCACCGACCACGCATACAGCGCCTCCCAGTCCTCCAGACGCCGCCCCGTCCGGCCCTCGCAGTACCGCCGGAACTCCTCCATCTGCGTACCCGAGACCCGCGCCCCATCGGGCTCCCACATCCGTGCCGGAAAACTCATGGAACGGCCACCCTCCTTGTCTCGCCGCCATCACCGGAACCGTGCCCCCGATTCTATCCCCCCCACACGCCCTTTGCGCAAACACATCACACATGGAGCAGCCGTACCGCAACGCCTTCGCAGACGCAGAAAGGGCTCAATGGTCTACCGCGTAGGCCATTGAGCGCGGCCGGTCCAATTGGCGGAG
>CAYVOE010000299.1:483-6611 GCA_964452795.1 uncultured Nitrospiraceae bacterium | reverse complement strand
GTTGGTGATCACGTTGAAGTAGTGGCCGTCGGGCGACTGGCGCAGCCGATCCACGTGAAACGACGGCGGAGCCGGGAACCCGCGGCGCACGATCATTCCATTGCCCTCGCCGGTGGCGCCGTGGCAGGGCGTACAGAAAATGTTGTACCGCTCGCGGCCGCGCTCGAGGAGGGCTTCGTCGATCTCCACGGGCATGGTGAGTGCCGGCTGGTTCGTCTCCGGGTCCACGCCGGTGTACAGAACGTCGCCGGTGTGAAGCGTGCCGCGGGCAATGGTGCCCGCCACGAGCATGCGCGCGGATTGGCCGTCTTCGAAGAACGTGCTGGCCGCCAGTGGACGGTATTTCGGCTGGTCGTGCATGTCCTTGCGGCATCCCGCGGAGAACAGGGCCAGCGCCGCCAGCGCCGCCAGTCCGGCCGCCCGCCCGGGCGACCTACCCCAAACCCGTTTCAAGGCATCGGCTCCCTTCTGCTTCCATGAATGGTCGGTACGCATCATTCCTCCACCACCGAGACCGAGGCCGGCTTCAGCTCCTGAAGGAACAGGCGCGTGCTCTCGGTGTCGAACTTCGGGTCATCCGCCTCGATGCACAAGAAGAAGCGGTCGGTGGAGGCGCGATCGAACTTGTCCACGTTGAATACGGGATGATGGGGCCGCGGCAGCCCGTTGATGATCACGACACTGAGAAAGGCCGTGAGCGAGGCCACCAGCACCGTCATCTCGAAGACGATCGGGATGTAGTTGGGCCAGCTGTGGAGCGGCCGGCCGCCGATGTTGATGGGCCAGTGGATGACCTGGGCGAAATACTGCATGCCGTAGCCCGCAATGAACCCGACGGCTCCGCCCGCCAGGACCAGCCACGGCAGCCGGGTCTTTCGCACGCCCATCGCCTCGCGCAGCCCGTGCACCGGGAACGGGGTGTAGGCGTCCATGCGCCGATAGCCGGCTTCGTGAGCCTGCCGGGCCGCCTCCACGAGCTGCTCCGCGGACTCGAACTCGGCCATCAGGCCGTGGATCGGTGGAGTGAGTCTGTTTTGCATCATTTCACGGTATCCGGTTCAAGGGCTTCGTCGACGCCGGCATCGCCGTTGTCGCCGTGGGCCCGCTTTTCCCCCGTGGCGTGCCAGAGCTCCCGGACCTCAAAAATCGAGATCATCGGCACGAATCGAATGAACAACAGCATCGCCAGCAGGAAGAAGCCGAGGGTGCCGATGTAGGTCGACCAGTCCCAGAACGTGCCGGCGTACATGTCCCACGACGACGGCAGGAAGTCCCGGTGCAGGCTGGTGACGATGATGACGTAGCGCTCGAGCCACATGCCGATGCTGACCACCACGGCCACCAGGAACAGGACCGTGGTGTTCCGGCGGGCCCGGGCGCTCCACAGCACCTGCGGTATCACCGCGTTGCACACCAGCAGGCTCCAGTAGATGCCGGCGTAGGGTCCGAAGAGGCGGTTGTAGAAGGTGTAGCGCTCGAAGGGGTTGGCGCTGTACCAGGCGGTCCAGAGCTCGATGACGTAGCCGTAGACCACGATCATGGCCGTGGCCAGGGTAACCTTGGCCATGTTGTCGAGGTGCTTGGCCGTGATGAGGTCGTGCATGCCGTACAGGTAACGGATGGGGATCACGAGCAGGAGCACCATGGCGAAGCCGGCGTAAATGGCGCCCGCCACGAAGTAGGGCGGGAAGATGGTGTTGTGCCAGCCCGGCATCAGCGAGTAGGCGAAGTCGAAGGACACCACGCTGTGCACCGAGATCACCAGCGGGGTCGACAGGGCCGCCAGCAGCAGGTAGGCCGTCTCGTAGCGGTGCCAGTGGCGGGCCGAGTTGCGCCATCCCAGCGAGAAGATGCCGTAGGCCATCCGGGGCATCCACTTCTTCGCCCGGTCGCGCATGGTGGCGAGGTCGGGGATGAGCCCCACGTACCAGAACATCACCGACACGGCCGCGTAGGTCGACACCGCGAATACGTCCCAGATCAGCGGGCTGCGGAACTGAGGCCACAGGCCGAAGGTGTTCGGATACGGCAGCAGCCAGTAAAAGAACCACGGCCGCCCCAGGTGGAGGATGGGGAACATGCCGGCGCAGGCCACGGCGAACAGGGTCATGGCTTCCGCGAACCGGTTGATCGAGGTGCGCCACTGCTGACGCATCAGCAATAGGATCGCCGAGATCAGGGTCCCGGCGTGGCCGATGCCGATCCACCACACGAAGTTGATGATCGCGAAGCCCCAGGCCGTGGGAATCTTGATCCCCCAGATCCCGGTGCCCTTGATCACCAGGTACGCGATCGACTGGAGCAGGAGCATGACCAGGATGAAGGCCACCGAAAAGCTCACCATCCACCACCGGGGGAAGCCCTTGAAATAGACGGCCCCCGCGATCTTCTCCGTTACCGACTCATAAGTCTGTTCGCCGGTGATGAGGGCATCGGCGTCCGCCGCGATCGGCGGCGCCGGTCTCTCGGCGGGGTGTTCCAGGGTTTTCGGGGTCATCCGTGCACCTCTGCTTCTTCAGCCGCCGGCGCCTCGGGGGCGAGGGCCGGGTTGGGGTTCCAGAGCTTGGCCAGGTACGTGGTCCGGGGTTGCGTGTTGAGGTCCCCCAACACGGCGTAATTCTGGGGCTGGGCCTTCATCCGGCGCACGCCGCTCTCCGGATCGTTGATGTCGCCGAAGATGATGGCCCGCGTCGGGCAGGCCGACTGGCAAGCCGTCACGATCTCGCCGTCGCGGACGCGCCGGCCTTCCTTCTTGGCCTCGATGCGGGCCTTGTTGATGCGCTGCACGCAGAAGGTGCACTTTTCCATCACGCCCCGCATCCGCACCGTCACGTCCGGGTTGTACATGGGCTGGAGGCTCTCGGTCTTATAGTCCGAGTACTGCAGGAAGTTGAAGCGCCGCACCTTGTAGGGGCAGTTGTTCGAGCAGTACCGCGTGCCCACGCAGCGGTTGTACACCATCTCGTTCAGCCCTTCGTCGCTGTGGACGGTCGCCGCCACGGGGCAGACCGGCTCGCAGGGAGCCTTCTCGCAGTGCTGGCACAGCATCGGCTGGTAGTGAATGAGCGGGTCTTCCGCATCGCCCTTGTAGTAGGTGTCGATGCGCAGCCAGTGCATCTCCCGGCCCATGATCACCTGGTCGCGGCCCACGACGGGGATGTTGTTCTCCGCCTGGCAGGCGATGACGCAGGCGTTGCACCCGATGCAGGCGTTCTGGTCGATGGACATGCCCCAGGCATAGCCCGCATAGCTCCACTCGGGATACAGGGACGGGCGGGGGCTGGCGAAATGCTCTTCGCGTTCCACAAAGTGGGCGTCGCGGCGGAATTCTTCGATCGTCGCGGACCGCATGATGCCGCGGCCCTCGGGGATCTCGTGATGCAGCTGGGTGCAGGCGATGCGGACCTCGCGGCGCGTCGCCGTCAGCTCCACGCCGGCGCCGAACCACGGCGCGTCGGCCGTGCGAATGGCGTAGGCGTTGAAGCCCGTCGTGTCCGACACCACCGCGGCCGACGCCACCGCGCCGCCCGCCTGGCGGCCGTGGCCCAGATGGACCGTGACCACCCCGTCGGGCTGGCCCGGCAGCACCCAGACCGGCGCCTCGACGGTGCGGTCCCGGTACGTGAGCCGGTACACCTTGGTGTCGCGCAGGTAGTGCTGGTGCGGGATGCCCAGGGCCTCGGCCGTGCCGGGGCTGACGATGGCCAGGTTGCCCCAGGCCGTCTTCGTGAAGGGCTTGGGCAGCTCCTGGAGCCAGCCGTTGTTGGCCCATTCGCCGTCCCATATCGTCCAGTCGGGCCGAAACACCAGCTCGAGGCCGTCGCCGGCTTCCGGCGTCGCGGGCGGGAAGGTGGCGCGGACCGCCACGTTGCGCACGGGCGCCGCCGTGCCCGGGATAACGCCGTCGTGAACGGCCTGTTTCCACAGGCTCTCGAAATCTTCGCCCGTGCCCTGTTGGGTCCAGGCCTCCTGCCAATAGGTGCGGACCCCGTCGTAAGGGGATGTACCGCCCTGCGTGACGAACAGGCCCAGGACCTCGAAGGCCGTCTTGCCCTGGTAGAGCGGGGCGATCAGCGGCTGAATGACCGATGCGGTGCCGTCGAAGGCCCGGACATCGCCCCAGGCTTCGAGGAAGTGAGCCGCCGGGATGTGCCAGTGGCACAGGGCCGCGGTCTCGTCCGCGTACAGGCCCAGGTGGACGCGGCGCCGAACCTTGCTCATGGCGTCCGCAAACTGCAGGTCGGCCGGAGCCGTGAAAACGGGGTTCTGTTCGAGGATCAACAGGCAATCGACCTGCCCCGCGTTCATGTCGTTGACCAGTTCGACGAGCGACTGGGTGTGATTGACCGGATCCGCCTCGATGGGGTCGGTGTAGATGACCGTCTGGCCCGCGTTTCCGAGGGCGGCGTTGATGGCGTGGGCCAGGGCATGAACAACCGGAGGCTGTCCGTCGCCCGCCACGACGAGGCTGCGTCCCCGGGCGGCCTGCAGGTCCGACACTACGGCCGACAGCCATTCCGCCGGCACGCCGGACACGACCCCGCCGTCCGCCTCGACCCCCAGCGCCTGGGCCAAGGCCCGCGCGAACCCTTCCACCTGGGACGGGCGCAGGCGCAGGCGGTTGTCCGCCATGCTTCCCGTCAGGGTGGGGGTGCTCTCGACGGCGTACAGCCGGTTCATCTCCGTGTTGCCGTCGAGCACGCGGCGCTTGTCGGCGAAGTCGCGGGCGTACCGGAGCGCGCCCGGATCGCCGAAGAGGAAATCCGCATCCAGCGACAGGATGACATCGGCCCGGTCAAACCGATAGACGGTGTTGACGTACTCGCCGAAGGCCATCCGGGCTCCTTCGAAGGCGTTGTCCCGGTTCACCGGCTCGTATCGGTGCCATCGGGCTTCCGGATACTTCTCGAGGAGCGCCCGAATCCGAGCCGCCAGGGTGGGGGAGGTCACGGTCCCCGTGAGGATCCGCAAGCCGGCGCCGCCATTCAGGTCGAACCGCCCCACTTCCGGGCCCATTTCAAGGGCGAACCGGCCCCAGGTGCTGATGCTGCCGGCGTTGATCACCGTGCGCGAGCGGTCCGGATCGTACATGGTCAGGATGGAGGCCTGCATGAACACGTCCGTGCCGCCCAGGCTGCCCGGGTGGTCGGGGTTGCCCTCGACCTTGGTCGGCCGGCCCATGTGGCTCTCGACCAGCACGCCCTTGCCGAATCCGCCGAAAGGAAGGGTCGACGCGAAATAGAGCGGCTCGCCCGGTACCACGTTCTCCGGCGCGTTGACGTAGGGGAGGATCTGCTCCCGCGGGGTCTTGCCGCAGGCCTGGGTAATGCCGGCCAGCGCCAGCGAGGCGCCCATGAGCTTGAGGAACTTGCGACGGCTCACGTCGTCGCTCCATTCCGAAGCCAGGGGCGGGAACTCGTTGTACAGGAGTTCTTTGAATTCATCCGATTCGGCGATTTGGTCCAGGGCCTGCCAATACTGCCGGCCCCGCTTACCGGCCAGTTCGGCGCGGACCTTCGCCAGGTCGAGAGGTTGTCTGTCCATGTTCTCCGCCATTAGTGGTGACAAATAGAGCAGTTGATGAGCTGATCGACGTTAACTTGGTACTCCTCCACGAGGCGCCGGCCGATTTCCTGCTGGGTGGCGGGGCGCTCTCCGGTGCCGAAGGCCGCCGCCACTTCGGCGGGGGGCTTCCCGGACTCGTAGGTCATGTCGACCACGTACTCGCGGGGGCGGATGTACTGGGCGGGGTCGCGATGGCATTCCAGGCACCACGACATCGTCAGGGGGTAGGCCTTGCGCATCAGCGGCATCTGATCCACCCGGCCGTGGCAGCTCACGCAGCCGACTCCCTTCTGGATGTGGATGCTGTGGTTGAAGAACACGAACTCCGCCAGGTCGTGCACCCGGTTCCATTCCAACGGAGTGTTGGTGCGGTAGCTTTCCCGAACCGGCTCGAGCATGGGAGCGTCGTTCCACACCTGGGAGTGGCAGGTCATGCAGGTGTGGGTCGGCGGGATGCCCGCGAAGCTGGATGTCTCCACCGTCGTGTGGCAATAGCGGCAATCGATGCCGAGGCCGTTCACGTGGTGCTCGTGGCTGAAGGGCACCACCTGGTCGATGGGCAC
>CAYVOE010000299.1:0-473 GCA_964452795.1 uncultured Nitrospiraceae bacterium | reverse complement strand
TGCTGAACGGCTACGCCGACATCGGTGATGTAGGGGGATCGCTGAACCAGGGCCCCGGCCGTGAAGGCCCCGAGCAACAGCAGAACCGCCGCTACGATGGTGACTTTCGAGAGGGTGTTTGTGCTGCGATGAAATATCTGAGCCATTCGTGTGCCCCGAGACCTCCGAATGGCGGAAAAGGGCGCCTGAGGGCACCCGTCCGCCTCCGACTTTACCTCGTCATGTAGGGAACAGTGCGTACGTCATGCAGACGGCGCCCGAAATATCGCCGTCCGCCCTGCAAAGCGTCGCGAAATGGGTAAAAGGAAAGGAGAGACTTCGATCGGCAAGGTCATTTGGCACCGGATCGATCACCGAAAACCCATGGGAGCCGGGCTTTCAAATCACAATCCCACACCAAAATCCTGCTGCTTTACGAGTCGAATCTTTCCTTCACCGGAACATCGCGCCCGCGTCCGTTGTCGCTCCCACAA
>CAYVOE010000298.1:0-6620 GCA_964452795.1 uncultured Nitrospiraceae bacterium | reverse complement strand
CGGACCAGGTGCTGATGGGGTCCCATGCGGCCGGTGACGCCGTTCATGATGATGCCGAGGGTGTGGGTCTTCATCGGGGCGCGATCTCCTCCTCGCGGTGAACCGTGTCGGGATGAAACGCCGGCACGCAAACGGACCAGTATTCGGACGGCTCGTCGAAGGGGTTGCTGTAGCGCACCCGTTCGCCGGGCTCGCAAACGACCACCTCGTGGGGGTTGAGGTCAAGGGAACCGCCGTCGTAATCCACCCGCAGGCGGCCCCGGATCTGGATGGTCACTTCCGTAAACTCGGGCGTCTGGAACGGTTCGGTCCAGCCCGGTTCCGCGATCATATGGGCCACGCTGAGCTTCCCCGTGCCGGTGCTGGCGTGGCCCACGAATTCCTCGAGGAACTTCTGGTCCGGCCGCGAGATCTGCGTCGCTTTCTCGATTTTTCGTACCATACTCCTCCCTCCTGTACGGAATGTGACGAGACATTGCTTGTTCCACGCCCGAAAGGCGGACCCGTTCCTCCCCATGCCGTCGCTACGGCTTGAGTCGGCATTCCACCGGCCCCAGGACCGCGTAGACGCGCAGTCCCCGGGCCACCCGCTCGAAAGCGGCGCAGGATTGGGTGTCGGCGTCCGGCTTCTGACTGGAGAGCTCGTACCATCCCCTGTCCGGACGATACCCGTAAACGCGCAGCTTGTCGAAGTTCTCGGGCGCGCAGCTCCCTTCCGACACCGCCACCTTGAGGGTCGCCTCGACCCGGGCGTCTCGAGGCATCCGTTCCAGTCCGAGGTACTCGGAAAACACCGCCATACCCTCCGGCAATCGTGCGGGGGCGGATTCGAGCGTGACGAGCCGCGCCTGGATCGACGTCCGGGCGCTCAGCAAGAACACGCTGCCGAGATCGGGGGAACGGATCTGAAGGGTCTTGCCCGAGGCCTGGGGGCCGGCGGCCTTGACCTTGATCTCCTCGAGGGGCACGGCCTCGGTCTGGGGAGCCGCAGGCGCCGGCGGAGGCGCGCTGTTCGGGCCCAGGGCGATCACGACCGGCTCGGGCGCTTCCTGAGCCTCCGCGGGCGCTTCCGGCTCGGGCGTTTCCTCGGCCTCGGCAGGCGCCTCCGGCGCGGGCGGAGTTGCCTCCTCCGACGCGGGCTCCGCCGGGGCGGCTGCCACGAAGGGCACCATCGGCGCGGAAGATTCCTCGGAGGGGGCTTCCTCGGTCGGCTCGGAAGTTCTCAGGTCGCGCGTGGGCCGCGGCTCGGCCACCTTGAAGATGGCCGCCGGAGACCCCGGCGATTCCAGGCGGCCGGCCAGTTCCAGGGGCTCGGGCACCACCGGCTGCGGAATGTCGTCGGTCTTGCGGCATTCCAGCGGACCGAGCACGGCGTAGACCCGGGGCTGGTGGTCCTGGGCCAGGAAGGTGGACTCGGGCGCATCGAGGGTCTGGCCCTGCAGCCGGGTCCAGCCCGTCCGTTCCGACCAGCCGTAGACCGACAAGCGGCCGAGGTTCGCCGGGTCGCAGAGTTCGGGCGCGATCCGGATGGTCATCTGGATCTCCAGCGGCCCCCCGACGGGCAGGTCGCGCGGCATGGCGTAGACGGTGAACGTGGCCAGGCCCTCGGGCAGCGGCGCGGGCGGCTCCGGCGACGATTCCATGCGCGTGAGCACCGGGTACGGCGTCGCCACCAGGAACTCGGCCTCCATGCCCCGGGGGTGGAGCCGAACGATGCGGCCGAACGCCGACGCCGCGTGGGCCAGCACGTCGCTCTGGTCGAACCGCATCGGCTTCATGCGCCGCTGCGACATCAGCTCGAACTGGTCGGCGTAGTGTTCCGACACGGGATTGTCCGACTCGCCGAAAGGCAGTAGGCTGACGGCCTCCGGGGTCTCGCCGAACCGGACGACCATGGCGTAGCCGTAGCCGTAATGGGCGGTCCATTTGCCCCGTTCCAGCCGGTGATCCGACGAGAAGAACAGGGGCTCGCCCGTCTCGCCTCCGGCCAGGGGCAGATCCCGGTCGCCGCGCCCGGTCCGGTGGACCTCGCCCCAGGGCACGGTCATGGTCTGGTACTCGTTGCGCATCCGCTTGGCGGCCTCCGCGGCGGCGCGAAGGCTCACCTCGGGCAGGGGCGGCGCTCCGAGGCGCACGGCCTCCATTAGTTCGTATTCGTTGCGGAAATTGGGCGCCACCGCCTCCTTCAGCGTCGACCACCACACGTGGAAAAAGGTCATGCCCGTGCTCTCGGGGTCGGCGGTGTAATTCCACTGGCGCAGGAGATTGAGTCCCACGGGCACGTCGGGGTGGGCCTGGGCGATGAACTCCGGGTTCGCTTCCGCCGCCCGCAACAGGTTGGGCACGGAGTCCACCGCGAAAGGCACCAGCACGTCGAAAAGCATGGACTGCATCTCGCCGAAGGACCGGACCCCCAGCTTGAGGAGGTGGCGGGCCCGCTTGGCGCGGTAGGTGTCCGGGTCCAGGGAGAACCACGGCGGAAACGCCCCGGGATTGATCCCCGGGTTGTCCGTGACCCCCCAGGGCGGCGTGCCGCAGGCCTGCAGGTAGCCCGCCTCGGGATTGGTCACCGCCGGCAGCGCGGCCACCGGGATATACCCCCGCCACTGGTACATCATGTTGTCCGCCGGCACGGGCAGGTTCCAGTCGATGATCTGCAGGGTCCCGTCCGATTCCGATTCGGGCGGTTGCGCCGCCTTGTCGGCCATCTTGGCGTTGTAAAGGTAGAAGATGTTGCCGGCGCGGTCGGCGTACACGATGTGGAAGCACGGGATCTGGTGCAGGGTGAGGGCCGCCTGGAACGACGCCAGATCCCGGGCCCGGCCCATCTCCACAAACTGGCGCAGCGCGCCGAATTCCGCGTAGCCGCCGATGCGGTACGAACACATCCGCCCCCGATGCTCGCCGATGATGGGTCCCCGCGACGAGAACAGGCAGGGCACGCCCCGCGGCTGCAGCCCGCCGGGGCCCTGAACGAAGTAGGTGCGCGTCCGGGCCGCCATCCGCATGTAGAGGAGCGCGCGCGGGTCCACCCGGGGGGCGTTGATCGACTTGGGATCCCGGGGGACCTCGATCTCCGGCTCGGCATAGATGTCGGCGAAATCGGGGCGGTTGGGGGTCAGGGCCCAGCCCAGGTTGTCGTTGTGACCCATCAGAATCACCGGCAGCCCGAAGAGGGTCGCCCCCGACATGTGATAGTCCTGGCAGGCCAGATGGGCCTCGTACCAGCGGAACGGCCGGTCGTAGTAGGTGTGGGGGTTGATGGCCAGCATGGCCTCGCCCGTGGCGGACCGGGCCGGCGCCAGCGCCCAGGCATTGCCCGAGAACGTGGGCGGCGGCATGTGGTAGGTGCCGGGCAGGTCAAACGGCGCCAGGCTCATGAGGTAACAGTGGAGCAGGGCGAGGACGTCGACGGGCCGCACCCCGTCGGCCCAGGGCGGCGCCTGTCCCGGATGCTGCACGATCCACGCGTTGACCCCCTGGGCGAACCCTTCGCACAGTTCCATCGTGGTAGGGTCGGCCCGGGGATAATACTCCGCCGCCAGCAGGCCGTGGGCCATCTGGAGGGCGAATTCGTCGGACCGGGCGAAGGATTCGCCCAGCACCTCCGCCGCCCGGCCGTTGGCGATCCGGTAGGCCATCAGCATGGCCTCCAGATGGTCCTCGGCCTGGGTATATCCGAAGGCGAAGGCCATGGCCCGCGGATTGTCCGCGTAGATGTGGGGCACGCCCCACTCGTCGCGATACACCGTCGCCTGGGTCCACACCGTGTTCGGGTCGACTTGCGCCGACGCCGCCGCGCCGCCCAACCCGACCAGGATCATCAACAGAGGTCGGAGAAAACGCATGTTTCCAAATCCCGCCCTGGAAGTCTCTTACGCTGTTTCTCGAGCCGCCCCTATCGTAACACACGCGGCACCCATAGAAAGAGCTTCGACCCGGGCAGGACCGGCTCGGACTGCGATTTATGTGAATTACGGGTTCCCGCGGATCGGCTGTCCCGGTCAGGGCGTCACGTCAGCAGGGTCAGGAGCTCGCGGTTGATGTCGCGGGCGGTGAAGGGGCCTTCGTACACGAAGCCGGTGTACACCTGGACGAGGGAGGCGCCGGCCTCGAGCTTCTCGAAGGCGTCGCGGCCGGTGAACACGCCGCCCACGCCGATGATGGGCAACCGGCCTTCCGTAGCTCGGTGGATGTACCGGATGATCTCGGTGGACTTCTCGCGCAGGGGTTTGCCGCTCAGGCCGCCGGCCTCGTCGACGGGCGTCGACAGGCCCTCGCGGCTCAGGGTGGTGTTGGTGGCGATGATCCCGCTCAGCCCCGTGGCGGCGATCACCTCGAGCACGTCGTCGATCTCGGGCCAGGACAGGTCCGGCGCGATCTTGACCAGCAGGGGTTTGCCGCCGCGGGCGCGGTTGCGTTCCATCAGCGCGCCGAGCAGTTCCGACAGCGCCGCTTTGTCCTGGAGCTTGCGCAAGTCCGGCGTGTTGGGCGAACTCACGTTGACGACGAAGTAGTCGCCGCCGTCGTAGAGGGCGTCGAAGGAAAACAGGTAGTCTTCCACGGCCTCTTCGAGGGGCGTGGCCTTGCTCTTGCCGATGTTGACGCCGAGGGGCGTGCTTCCTCCGGGGCCGGCCGTGTCGCGGTATGCCCGCAGCCGCCCCGCGATGACCTCCGCCCCGTCGTTGTTGAACCCCATGCGGTTGATGATGGCGCCGTCGGCGGGCAGGCGGAACAGGCGCGGCCGCGGGTTGCCCGGCTGAGGCCGCGCCGTGACGGTGCCGATCTCGGCGTGGCCGAAGCCGAGGGCGGGCCAGACGTCCAGGAGCATCGCGTTCTTGTCGAAGCCCGCCGCCAGGCCCAGCGGATTGGGGAATTTCAGCCCGAAGACCTCGACCTCGAGACGCGGATTCCGCACCTCGAGCAGGGGCGCCAGGGCCCGTACCGCCCGACGCAGGTTCCGAAGGCCGAAAACGGCGAGGTCGTGCACGCGCTCGGGATCGAGCCGAAACAGGATCGGCCGGAGGAGGGATCGGTACGCCACCGTTACACCGCCTCGCCGAAGAAGGTGAGATAGGGACCGCCCTCGATAAGGCGCTTGAGGTACACGGCCAGTTCCATGGCGTGGTAGTCGCCCCACTGCGACGACTCGCCCTGGGGCACGCGCTTCCCTTCCGGCACGTAGTCCCAGCCGTTGGGCCGGTGGTAGACCGAGTGGAGCAGGATGCCGTGGTGCTCGGGATCTTCCGACAAGTACGGCGGGGCCAGGAGCGTTCGGGCCACGGTGAGGCCGGCCTGCCGATATCGGTCGCCGTCGGACCCGAGATACCGGCCGAGCCGCAGAAGTCCCTGGGCGGTGATGGCCGCAGCCGAGCTGTCCACGGGCTCGAAATCGTTGTCGATCTGCGCGGGCGCGTCCCGCCAGTTCGGCAGGTTCGCCAGCCCGGGCGCGCCCGTGTCCCAGTAGGGGATGCCGTCGGCCGCCGTGTTCTCGATGTAGAAGTCGGCGGCGGCGCAGGCGGCGGCCACGAACCGGAGCTCGACGCCGGCGCGTCCGCCGTGGGGCTCCAGCTCCCCGTCGTCCACAACCCGGAGGAACTCGAGCTGCTCCGCAAACCCGAGAATCACCCAGGCAAGACCCCGGGTCCACGTGCTGAAGGGCGAGTATCCCTGCTGCGTGCTGGGACAGCGGTAACGGCCGTCGGTGACGTTGAACACGCCCTCGTGGGCCACCCGACCCCGGACGTCGTAGGCGTCCCGGTCCTTGCCGAAGTACACGTTGTAGCGCGCCGTGTTGTCGGCGTGTTGAATCGCCCGGGTCAACAGCGAGATGCGCCGGTCGTTCTCGCCCATCAGGACGTGTCCGAGCCGGTGGGCCAGGACCAGGGCCCGGCAGGACCGCAGGGTGTCGCTGAACAGCGAGTGGGGCCCGTTGAAGGAGTGGATGAAGCCCGTGCCGTCGTGGACGCGGGTCCAGCGGGCGGCCTGCACCGCTCCCGACACCTTCAGCGCCAGCTCGTAGAAATGGAGCGCGTCGGGTCCGTCGTTCGTGCGTCCTTCCAACGCAAGGCGGCGCAGGTTGCCGTAGGTACTTACGTTGTTGAACCCGTGATCGTGGACGCCCACGTGGCTGACGTGGGGCGCCATGTACCGCCGGGTGTTGTTCCGGCCGAGTTCGAGGAAACGCTCGTCGCCCGTCGCATCGAACTGGAGGATCTGGCTGCCGAACTGGAAACCCTGAGTCCATTCGGTCCAGCCCCGGGTGGTGTATTTCCCCTGCCGGGTAAACACGGGCGCCCCGTCGGCCGGATTCCAGTCCGCGTCGAGACGCAGGATCTTTGGCCCCGTTGCGGCGAAAAACCGGTCCAGCGCCGAAGTCAGATCCCGTTCCGTCAACCCCGTATCGATGCGCATCACATCCCCTCCGCTCTCACATGACGGGGGCATGAGCTTCCGCCCATGCCCCGAATTCCTATTCGTCCTTCGCGTTCCCCTTGTCCCGAAGGCAACCCCCGCAGGCCCGAGCCCGCCAGAGGAGGCCGGGCCTGCAGGGACCATCGGTCAAGGGATGTCCGCGCGGGCCTCCTGGGCGCGCTCGCGGATGCGTTCGCCGACCGGCG
>CAYVOE010000297.1:0-6674 GCA_964452795.1 uncultured Nitrospiraceae bacterium | reverse complement strand
AAATACGATGAGCAGTTCTTCGCACTTCGGACAGGGCCCTATGATGATCGCACCGAGCGGGGGCATCACGATCTGGCCCTTGGCGCCGCAGTGCGGGCATCGCACTTCAACTAGAGATAACATAGAGTCACCTGTGCAGGTTGAGTTCCGCAGTGATTATAACACCGGGGGGACGGGCGGGCAACGCGAACTGATATTTTATTGATATTAGTAGATATCTCGCGCGGGAATAGCGGAGATTAACGCGGCCTCACCCATACCGCGCCCTTACCTCGGCTAACAGGAAGGATTAGGACGTTATTCCCCCGGTTCGGGCAGGGGCTCTTCCGCCGGTGCTTCGACCGGGACGGCACCGGTGGCGATGGCCTCGATCCGGTCGAGGAGGGCGAGGGCCTGGGCGTTGTCGGTGGTCTTGCGGTTGTGCCAGTCGGGGTAGGTAAGCAGGGTGGAACCGTAGACCTGACGCAGGGTCTGAACGGTGACGCGGGTGGAATTGGGCGATTCGGCCTGCAGGGTGATGATGAACTCCCTGCGATGGGGCACGATGAGGAGATCGCGGCGCACGTCGGAGTAGGCCACGAACCGTCCCCGCTTGTCGCGCGTATGAATATCGAAATCTTCGCCGCGCAGGGCCTCGCGGGTGGCGGTCCAGGTTTCGGGGAAGGACGCACTGACGACGGCACTGTCGGTCACGGCAAGGCCGGAGGTGTCGCGGGGTGCGCGAGCACAACCGACGGCCACGGCCGCGAGACACGCCAAGGCAATATACGACAATGCTTTAGAGGTGTTCATGGTCGCCCCATCCTGTTCAACCCGGCGCATTCTAGCACGTCGCCCGGAAGGGGTCAAGGAAGGCGTGGAACGCAGTCGGCGAGCCGGGCGGCGTGGAAAACGGAGGCCCGGGACAGCGGCGGGGTCGATGCGGCGGGCCTTGCAATGGGTCGGCGTTTCGATTATCCATGTAGGAACCCTGCAACGATTTCGGGGATCCAAGCCCGATAACATGGAATGAGGATGGCGCCATGGCGAGATGTGTCGACGGTCCCGAGTCGCCCCTGTTCACGCCGCTGCCCCTGGGGGGGAACGCGACGTTTGGCGAACTGAAGAAGCGGGGCGTGTCGGAGACGATGGCCGCTCACGTGGACCATGCGCCCACGGGCGATTGCGTGTGCTGGGGCATTCCTTTCGCGGTGGAACGGCCGGTGCTCCTGCGGGACGCCCCCGTGTCGATCGACGCGGCATGCGGCCCGGCCCGCTGGCTGGTGTTTCTCCATACGACGGACGTAGAGCCCTTCGAATACGACGAGCACGGGTTCGTATCGAGCCGGGGCGGCGCGGGCCGACTCAACGAGCCGGTGGCGGACTACGTGATCCGGTATACGGACGGCACCGAGGCGCGCCACACGATCCGGCGGCGGCACCACATCGGCATGATGCAGCGGGGCTGGGGCGAGAACGGTTTCGCCTGCGTGGCCCACGTGAAGCCTTTCCCGGTGCGGCCGCTGCACGAGCAGTTGAGTCCCGCGCCGGACGGAGGGCCGGGCGCGGCCTGGGGCTGGACCCAGACCCGCGCGGCCAACATGGACATCCGGCCCTGGGTGAACTGGCTCTGGGCCTGGGAGAATCCTTATCCGGAGAAACCCATCGCGGGGTTCCGGTTCGAACCCGCGGCCGGCGCGGTACTGATCTCGGGTATTTCGGCGGGGCAGGTGAACTCGCAGCCCCTGCGCTGGGAACGGCGTCGCAAGGCCTTGTTAAAACTCCGGAAGGGCGAGCAGTTCGATCCGCGGCTGGACGAGCGGGGCCTGCTTCGGCAGATCCGGCTGGATCTGGGCCAGGTTATCTCGGCCGAACCGCGGCGGGTCTACCCCGACGACGACTGGTCGAAGATCCCTGCGGCTTCCTATGAGAACAAGGTGCCGGAACGGCGCGACGACGAGGTGCTCATCGAGTACACCGCCCATCCGGACGCCCATTTCCATTTCGAGAACGGGAAGACGCTGCCCGTGGCCCGGCTCGAGGAGGGCGGGTCTTCGGGTCCCCTGACGCCCGTGGCCCCGGCGACGCGGCGGGTGCGGGTGCGGGTGATCGAGAAGGGAAACGACAAGCCCGTGGCCGTGCGGTTCCACGCCCACGGCGCGGCGGGCGAATACCTGGCGCCCCTGGACCGCCACCGCGCGCCGAACTGGGGGTGGATCGAAGATTTCTGGCCGGAGTTCACCCACCAGACCCTTCATCACGCCACGTATATCCCCGGCGAGACCCTGATCGATCTGCCGGAAGGGCCGGTCTACATCGAGGTGACCAAGGGTTTCGAGATCCGGCCCGTGCGCAAGGTGGTGAACGTGGGTCCGCGGACGAAAGAGGTGAAGATCGTTCTGGAACGGGTGTTGCCGTGGCGCGCCCGGGGCTGGGTCACGGCCGACACCCACGTCCACTTCCTGTCGCCCACGACGGCCCTGCTGGAAGGAGCCGGCGAAGGGGTGAACGTGGTGAACCTCCTGGCGAGCCAGTGGGGCGAACTGATGACCAACGCCGGCGACTTCGACGGCGCCACCACCCACGGCGCCCGCGACACGGGGGGCGACGGCGAGTGGCTGGTGCGGGTGGGCACGGAGAACCGTCAGCATGTGCTGGGCCACATCTCGCTCCTGGGCTACGAGGGTCCGCCCATCGTGCCCATGACCGTGGGCGGACCGGACGAGTCGGCCCTGGGCGACCCGGTGGACGTGCTGTTGACGGAATGGGCGCGGGAATGCCGGGCCCGGGGCGGGCTGGTGGTGATCCCCCATTTTCCGAACCCGCGGGCGGAGCACGCCGCCACCATCATTGAAGGCGACGCCGACGCCATCGAGATGACGTCGTGGAGCGATTTCTACGGCGGCATCAGCCCCTATTCGCTGTCCGACTGGTACCGGTACCTCAATTGCGGCCATTTCGTGCCCGCCGTGGGAGGGACCGACAAGATGACCACGACCACGGCCGTGGGCGCGGTACGGACCTACGCGTATATCCCCCCGGATCGGCCCTTTACCTATAAAGCGTGGATGGACGCGGTGCGCTCGGGGAACACCTTCGTCACCTACGGTCCGCTGCTCGAGTTCGCCGTGGAAGGCAAGCCCGCCGGCACGTGGATCGACTTCAGCCGCACGGGCGGCACGGTGGACGTGACCTGGACGGCCGCGTCGGTGACCGTCCCGATGACGCGGGTCGAGTTGGTGGTGAACGGCGAGATCCGCGAGAGCAAGGGCGTGCGCGGGAAAGAGGCCTCGGGCCAGTGGCGGGTGAAGGTGGACCGCAGCTCGTGGATCGCCCTGCTGGTGCGGGGCCACTATCCGGATCAACCCGAGATCATCGCGGCCCACTCGTCGCCCGTCATGGTGCGGGTGGAAGGTTCGGAGTTCTTCGCGCCGGCCGACGCGGTGACGCTGCTGGAGCAGATCGAGGGAGCCCTGGCCTACCTGGATACGGTGGGAACCCGGGCGGAGACGAAGCGGTACAAGGAAATGCGGCTGCTCTTGACCTCGGCCTACCGACGCCTGCACAACCGGCTGCACGAGGCCGGTCACTACCACGACCACACGAGCGCCACGGACCATCCGGAACACCACCGGTAAACCCCGCCGAAAGGGATGTTGTTGAAGATGAAGCACTGGGCAAGGTTGGGTTTCGTCGCCCTGGGAACGGCGGCGCTGGCGGGCTGTTCGCTGGGCACCGTGCAGGGACGGGTGGTCGACATGAACGACGAGGCTCTGCCGGGCGTGGCGGTGAACGTCCTGGAAACGGCGTACCAGGACGTGACCGACAGCCGGGGCGAATACCGCGTGCGTTACGAGCCCGGCGAGATCCGGCTGCGGTTCTCGAAGACGGGCTACACCCCCGCCGCCTTCGCCACCGAATCCGAATATCCCCGGCCCATCTATGCCGAGACGGTGCGCATGTGGCGCCTGCCGCCCAACCGGGGCGTGTACATTTTCGACGGCGCCCGTTACCACGATACCGACGCGGTCGAGCCCGCCGCCTACGGCTCCGTTCACGGCACCGAGAAATGGGTGGAAGCCCGCGCGCCCGACCCGAATCCGTGGCTCATCGCCTATAAAATGCCGGAAGGAGGCGCGCAGCTCGTTCGGCTCGAGTTCGTCGAGGCCACGCGGACGACGGCCGAAGGCGAGCCGGGCGAAGCGGTCGAGGTGTGGGCGGCGTCGGGCGCCGTGCCGGTCGAATCCAAACCGCTCGACGAACCCGAGCATCTGTTGCGGGAGCTTTCGTACGAAGGCCCTCTGGAACCCGGCGTGTACGCGGTCCATTGGGGAGCCCTCGACGGCACGCCGTCGCCGGAGCCGCAGATCTTCATGTTCCGGGTCGGGGCTTCCGCGCCCGATGCGACGGCCCCCGACGAGGCCGAGGCCGAACCCGAGGAAGAGGGAGCCGAACCGGAGGCCGATGCCGAGGCCGACGGGGACGACAGCGGCGGATGAAGAACCGGGCAGGACGCTTCCGCTTTCGCCGTCGTTCGCGTGGGGGAGCCGTCGGCGAAGCGGAGGCGGCGTGTGCCGCTGAACGCGCGGATCGGTTGGGGGCGGCCGCAGCGGCCGGACGAAGCGCCCGATGGGCGGAACGAAGAGGGGCTCCTCGAGCATGATCCGATGGTTTCGTTCCGGTCCGGATCTCTACGGGCGCCGCCCGGCCCACGGGAGCCCTTATTCTCCGGGGCGATTCTTCCTGGTGGCGCTGCTGTTCATCGCGGCGGCGCCCCTGTTCTGGCAGCGCGTGGAACTGCCGGAGACCACCGTGGCGGGCGCCTACGAGAACCGCGACCTCTTCGAGTACGTATATCCGGTGTACTCGTACGGGTTCGAACGGCTGCGCGCGGGGAGCCTGCCCCTGTGGAATCCGTACCAGAACTGCGGCGTCCCGTTCCTGGCGGACGCGCGGGCGGGCCTGTTCCAGCCCTTGCACGCCGTGTTCCTCGCGGTGCCGATGCCGCGGGCGCTGGCGGTCCACGCCTTCGTGGCCCTGTCGCTGATGGGATTCACCTTCGCCCTGTTCGCCCGGTCCCTGGGCGTGGGCTACGTGCCGGCCTTTATCGGGGGGACCGTGTACGCGTTCAGCGGGGCGACGGCCGCGGCCATGTCGCGTCCGGCCCTGGCGGCGGCGTTGGCCTGGGCGCCCTTCCTGTTCTGGGCCGCGGGTCGGGCCGCCCGGCGCGCCGACGCCGGCCGCATCGTGGTCGCCGGGATCGCCCTCGCAGGCTTCCTGCTCTCCGGGGCCCACGCCGTCATCGCGGCCATGCTGCTTCCCCTGGCGCCGTACGCGGTCGTACAGCTTGTGACCGCCCGCGACCGGTCGGGAAAAGCCCTGCTCCTGCGGGCCGGCGGACTGATCCTGGCCGGGGCCCTCGGGCTGGCCCTGTCGGCGATCCAATGGGGACCCACGCTGGTCTGGCTGCGCGACGGCGGCACCTTCGACGAATCCTTCTGGAACATGCACGTGGCGGCTCCGCTGCCGCTGCGCCTGCGCGAGGCCCTGATGGCCAAGGCGGGCACCCTGCCCCGGCTCGGCTATTACGGCCTGGCCACGCTGGCCCTGGTGCCCCTGGCCTTTCTCCACCGTCCCCTGCGCCGCTACGCGATCCTGTTCGCCGGAGCCGGGATACCCGCCCTGGCCGCCGCCATGCTGGCGCGGACGGCGTGGCAGGGCTTTCCCCTCCATGCCTTCGCCTATCCCGCCCTGTTTTGCGTGGCGGGAACGGCGGCCCTCGGCGCGGATCGGCTGTTCGCGGTGCGGCCGGAGGTGTCGCCGCGGCGGCCGTGGATACCGGCCCTCGTGGTGACCGTAGTGGCGGCGGTGGCGCTGTTCGCGCTGCCGCCGGCGAAGCGGCTCTTCGCCGTGGCGCCCGTGTTCGCCGTGCTGCCCGTGCTGACCATTCGGCGCGGATGGGCCGGGGCCTTCGGCGGGTTCTTCTTCGCCCTGATCCTCTTCACCGACCTGTCCGCCGCGAGCACCAACCTGTTTCGCCATCCCTTCCTGGGGATACCGGCGCCCCACGACGCGGTGCAACTGGCCCGCGAGATCGCGCCGGGATCGCGCGTGTACGCGTCGGGTTCGAGCGTCGACCGGGGCCTGCCGCCCAACCTCGGCATGACCCAGAAGGTTCCCATGGTGGGGGGCGCCCTGTTGCCGCGAACGCGGGACCAGGTCCTGTGGTTCCAGCGCGCCCTGGGGAACGGGCCGCCCGAGACCGCCCAGCTCCAATTGCTCAACTTCGCTGCGGCCCGGGCCTTCCTCTTCGCCGAAGGAGCGCCCCTCGCCGCCGATCCACCCCCGGAGTCCGGGCTCCTGCTGATGCGGCGGGGCCAGGCCGATTCGGACGTGCGGGTCCGGGCCAACGAGCGCGCCCTGCCCCGCGCGTACTGGGTGCCGGGCTGCCGCATCGCCCACGGCGTCGAAAGCGCCGCGACCCTCCTGTCGGATCCGTCCTTCGACACGGCCCGGCTTTGCATCATCGACACCCAGTCGCCGGGGTATGCCTTCGAGGCCGGGCGCCTCCCCGTTATCGCCCTCGACAGCCCGGTCCTGCCCGCCACCAACCGTCGGGAAGCCGCGTGCACGGTGTTGGAGCACACGCCGGAGCACATCGTCATCCGCGTCAACGCGCCCCTGCCCGGGATCAC
>CAYVOE010000296.1:0-6689 GCA_964452795.1 uncultured Nitrospiraceae bacterium | reverse complement strand
AGTCGACGCGGAAATCAGAGACCCGGCCGTCGTCGTCCCGCAGCGGCGCCAGCAGGACGAAGCCGTCGAGGATGTTCTCCACGGCGCTCCGGAACCGGTCCTCGCTGAGCTGCAGCGCCTCCGTCGCCCGGCGCCGTTCCGCCCGGGCCCGCAGGGCCGCCATGCCGTAGGCCAGATCGTCGGCCAACTGCCGCAGGAGGTCCACTTCGTTCGCACCGAAGGCTTCCGCGTCATCCCCATAGACGGACGGGGCGCCGAAGGTCGGACCGTCGTGCCGCAGGGGAAGGGCTACAACGGACCGGAACCCCCGCGCCAGGGCCGCCTCGCGCCACGGCGCGAAGACCGCTTCCGTGGCAATCGACCGTATCGCCACGGGCCGGTTCCCCCGGATGGCCAGACCCGCCGGAGACGGCCGCGGGTCGTCGTCGCTCCACGTCAAGGCCAGTTCACTTAGATAACCTGCTTCACTCCCGTAATGCGCCACCGGACGCACCGTTCGATCGGCGTCGTCCTCGGCATATCCCACCCACGCGAATCGAAATTCGCCCTCTTCGACGATGAGGCGGCACACCTCGCCCAGGAGGGGCTCCTCTTCGTCGGCGCGAGCCACGGCCTGCACGCAGCGACTCAACATACGCAGCGTGCGATTGGCCCGGATGAGCTCGCTCTCCGCACCCCGCTCGCGGCGGATGCGCTCCCCAGCATCCGCCGCGAGGGGTGCTGCCAGTGACCCGTTGTTCAACCCCACAATCTCCCGCAACATGCCCATTGCCCCCAAGTGCGGCCCCCTCCCAGATCCCTGAAAAAGGGAATCCCCTTTGAAAAGAGGATGGGCGCGCTTGATTAGAACTTCGGGATTTGGTCGTAGTGCGAAGTCTGTTCCCCCACCCCGCATCGTACGCGTGCCGAAGTGCAACCCAGTATACCCCGCAGACCCCGAAAAGGCAAAATGAGAAATCTGTAATCCCCGGCTAGAATCCTCTTGCGGAACACAAACATGCCGTACTAACTCGGAGTATGGGCACCCCAAGCATGATCGGGTAGCCCAACATGAGGCGGATCTATGCCTGCTTTCTGTGGAGATAAATGAAAAAACGGATGAACGGGCGCCGAGCCCGGTCGGAAAGCCCCTGCCGCGTCCCTCGCGCCGACCGGGTGCACCCTACTCGGGGACGGCGCGGGCGCGGAAGCGACCGGACTCCTGCTCCTTGAGGAGGAAGTCGGAATGGATGGCGTGGACCTCCTCGGTGGCGGCGAGGAAGGCGTCGTAGACCTCGGGATCGAAGTGGCGCCCCTTCTCGTGCCCCATGAGGGCCCAGGCCTGCTCGGGAGCGAAGGCCGGCTTGTACGGGCGCTTCGAAAGGAGGGCGTCGTAGACGTCGGCGACGGCGACGATGCGGGACTCGAGGGGGATCTCGTCGCCCTTGAGCCCCCGAGGATAGCCGGTGCCGTCCCATCGCTCGTGGTGCGTAAGGGCGATGGAGGAGGCCATCTCGAGCAGCGGGTTTCTCGCCGAGACGAAATCGCCCGCCGCGGTGCCGGGCCGCCACTGTTGAAAGAGGGTAAGCTCGCTGGGGGACCGGGCCAGGATTTCGGCGCCGATCTCGCAATGGGTCTCCATGTGCCGCCGCTCCTGGGTGTTCAGGATCCCCGGCTTCAGCAGGACGTTGTCGGCGATGCCGATCTTGCCGATGTCGTGGAGCGGACTGGCCAGGAACAGGGCGTCGATGAAGTCGGAGGCCAGGTCGAGCCGCCGCGCGACGGCGCGGGAATAGCAGGCCACGCGCACCACGTGGTTTCCCGTGGCGTCGTCGCGGTATTCGCTGGCCTTGGCGAGGCGCCAGATGATCTCGCGCTGGGACTCTTCGAGCTCGGCGGTGCGGGCCCGGACCCGTTCATCAAGGATCTGCATCTGGCGTTCCTGCTGGTCCTGGTAGAACTTCAGGCGCAGGGCGCTTTGAATGCGGGCCACGAGGTCTTCCCGGGTCGAGGGCTTGTTCAGCAGGTCCGTGGCCCCCATGTCGAGGGCGCGCCGCTTCAACGACGGCTCTTCATCGCCGGTAAATACAATGAAGGGGATCCGGCGGAAGGCCTCCGACCGGCGGGTCTCGGCCAGGAAATCGAACCCGTCGCGCCCGGGCATGCGGGCGTCGGAAAGGATCAGGTCGAAGGGCATGCGCTCCAGCGCTTCCATCGCCTCGTCGACGGACTGGACGAAGACCATGTTCCACTTGCCGCTCTGTCGACTGAGCGCGCGGCGGAGGGTCTTGAGGATGAGCGGGTCGTCATCCACGAACAGCAGGTTCGGTCGGGTCACACTCATTGCTTCACCACCTGGGTATTGCGGGCCGGCGCCCGGGTTGTCTTCGATTTGCGCCGCCCGGCGCCGGACATCGCGGAGGGGTCCTTCGTCCATGTCACCGGCCGCGGGTTCCCTCTCTTATCGACACGAACCGCGCGGACCGTGAGCGCGGCGTTGCATTTCCGTAGTAGTCGCAGTACAAGCAGTAGAGGGGGACTATTCCCTTGGGCGAGAGGATTTCTCTCGCACGACCCCGAACATCCGGTCCCGGGCGCCGCCGCGGAAGGACGAATACCCTCGACGACGCGGGCCTGCGGGGGCGGGGCTCGACCGGAGCCGGCCGCGGTCGGAAGGGCCCTTCAAGCCGTTCCGAAAGCGACGGGGGAGCCGAAACTCGGGATGCAATGCGTTTCATACTTCAATCCGGAACAGAGCGATTCCGTTGACAACTATATATAGCACACGTCCGACTTGAACGGGGAATCCGGGTCTCGCGGAGCCGGGCCGGTGGCGTTCCCCCAGACGGGCGCCTATAATGGTCCCGGGAGGCCGGGAGGACCCCGACAATGCGAATTCTGCGCGGGAGACGCCTCCCAGGCAACCGATTCGGTTCCGGGGGAACTTCGAAGGGCCGATCCCGGCTCGTGCCGTATTCAGCGACGCTTCCCCTCAAACCCGCTTGTGTACCCATGCAGGAGGGACGATGCCGCGAAAAGACCCGGTGGACGACCTGCTGAGGCGGTTGGACGACCAACTGCGTGATAGCTTGCACGAGATCTCCACCACCTCGACGGAGCTTCTGACGCAGGTGCTGTGTGCCTGCCTGAAAAGCAGGTCGGCCCGCGCCGTGGTCCGGGCGGCCCGGGCGGCGGGCGAACGTGGCCTCCGGTCGCTTCAACCCGAGCTCGAGGCGGCGTTCCACCGGATGATGCGCAACGGCGCCGCATCGGACCCCGGGTGCCTGGGCAAGCTGGCCGTCGTGGAAGCCCTGCGCTCCCTCGAAGCCGAGTCCGACGACCTGTTTCTCGCGGGATTGCGCCACGTGCAGCGGGAAAAGGTGTGGGGAGGAACGGTCGACACGGCGCCGTCCCTGCGCGGCGCCTGCGCCATGGCCCTCGCCCAGGCGGGCTATCCGGACATCTATTACGAGCTGGTGACGCTCCTGGCGGACCCCGAACCGCCGGCTCGGCGCGCCGCGGTCCAGACCCTCACGTATCTCGGCGGCGAACGCAGCGAGCTGCTCCTCCGGATGAAGGCCCTCTCGGGCGACCCCGAACCCGACGTCATCGGCCTGTGCCTCACGGGCCTGATGAATCGGGCGCCGGACCGTTCCCTCGAGTTTGTGGCGAAATTCCTGGACGACGGGGACCCTGCCGTGGCCGAAGGGGCGGCGCTCGCCTTGGGCGAGTCGCGGGCGCCCCGGGCCTTCGAAATACTCACGGAGGCCTGGGAGCGCAACCCCGAAGACGAGTTCCGCCGCGGGCTGCTCCTGCCCCTGGCGCTCCTGCGAACCCCCGAATCCTTCGATTTCCTCGTGGCGGCCGTCGAGGAACGGTCCCTCGCGCTGGCCGAGGAAGCCGTAACGACCTTGGGAATCTACCGCGACGATCCGGAACGGCGGGACCGGGTGCGCGATGCCGTGGACCGGCGCCGAGACCGCAGCCTGGCCCGGGCCTTCCGCGATGCCTTCTTCCGCGAAGGGGGCGAGACAGCCTGAACCGGCGCTGCCTCTGCCGCGACGGACGACGAGCCTCGGCAGAGCCGGGTTAGCGTTCGTGGGAGACGCGGCGAGCGATATAGGCCTCAACCTCGTCGATCTTCATGCGGGTCTGCTCCATGGAGTCCCGCTCCCGAACGGTGACCGTCTCGTTCTCCTTGGTCTCGTAGTCCACGGTGATGCAGAAGGGCGTGCCGACCTCGTCCATGCGGCGGTACCGCCGGCCGATGGCGCCCGACTGGTCGTAGAAGGTGTTGAACTTCCGGCGCAGCTTGCGCTCGAGGTCCGTGGCGATCTCGGCCAGCCCGTCTTTCTTCACCAGCGGGAGCACGGCGGCCTTGATCGGCGCCAGGCGCGGATGGAAGCGCATGACCGTGCGCTGCTCGCCGTTGACCTCTTCCTCGGCGTAAGCGTCGCACAGGACGGCGAGGCAGGTGCGGTCGGCGCCCGCCGAGGGTTCAATCACCGACGGAACGAAGCGCTCCTTCTTCTCTTCGTCAAAGAAGGAAAGGTCCTTCCCCGAGTGCTTGGAATGCTGGGTGAGGTCGTAATTGCCGCGGTTCGCCAGGCCCTGGAGCTCGCCCCAGCCGAAGGGGAACTCGTACTCCACGTCGACGGTGCGCTTCGAATAGTGGGCGAGGTCTTCCTTCGGATGTTCGAACCAGCGCAGGCGGCCTTCCCGAAGACCGATGTCGAGGTACCACTGCCAGATTTCGGCCATCCACTTGTCGAACCACAGCTCCTCTTCCTCTTCCCGGCAGAAGAACTCGATCTCCATCTGCTCGAACTCGCGGCTGCGGAAGATGAAGTTGCGGGGATTGACCTCGTTGCGGAAGCTCTTGCCGATCTGGGCAATACCGAAGGGGATCTTCATCCGGGAGGTCGAATAGATCTCCTTGAAATCCACGAAGATGGACTGGCAGGTCTCGGGCCGCAGGTAGGTCTCCACGGCCGTGTCCTCGCTTACCCCCAGGCGCGTGCGAAGCATGCTGTTGAAGGTGCGCGGCTCCGTGAGCTCGCCGCCGCAGTCGGGGCACCGATCGCCCTCGAGGTGGTCCTGGCGGAAGCGGTGCTTGCATTCCTTGCAGTCCACCACCACGTCGTGGAACTGCTCGACGTGGCCGCTGGCGACCCAGACCTGGGGCGCCGTGATGATGCTGGCGTCCAGCCCCACCATGTCGTCGCGCAATTGAACGTTGACGTACCACCAGTCGTTCTTGAGGTTGCGCTTGAGCTCGACCCCCAGCGGACCGAAGTCCCAGCGCCCGTTGATGCCGCCGTAGATGGTGCTCGACTGAAAGATGAAGCCTTTGCGCTTGCAGAGACTGATGATGGGGTCCAGGCTGGTGATTTCGCTCACGTTCCAACACGCTCCTTGTGGTAAGGTGCTGCCTTTTTTCTCGAAGGCAACAAAGTCACAATAGCGGGGAATGGTACGGCCTGGCCCCGGGATAAGTCAAAATCCCGCGCGGATTCTCCGTCGGATGCGCCGCGTCAGTCCAGGACGCGGACCTCCAGGAGGTCGGCCAGCTCCCTCAATTCGGCCGTCCAGTCTCCCCGGGCCACGCAGGTGTGGTGGGCCCGCAGGTGGCGAACGAAATCGTCGAGGGGCTCGTCGGGGCGCACGTAGGCCCAGGGCCACAAGGCGCCGGCGCCGAGGACCGCCTCGGGGTCGTGGCGGCCGTAGGACACGGCCTCGCCCCCACATACGTAGAGCACGTATTCCCCCTTGATGCGGCCGAAACGGGCGAGGGTGACCCGCCCCGGATCCAGGAGGAAGTGGGTGCAGGCGCCCCCTTTGCACAGGGGCTGACCCGTCTCCTTGTCGGTGGTGCCCTGGAACTTGGGGCACTCCGTGAGCTTCACCTTCTCCCGCCCCCCGGCCAGGTCGGTCGCGGCGGTGCCGCAGTTGAGGAACCGAACCACCCCCTCGTCGAAGTCGATGTCGCTCACGTCGGCGAACATGGACGGCCGGTGGCTGAAGGCGTACAGGGCGAACATGGTAAGCGCCGCGTTCATGTCGGATTCGCACGACGCCACGATCCCCTCGTCGTTCCACAGCGAGATGGGCAGGCAGGGCGAAACGTAGTTGTCGATGAGCTCGAACTGGCACTTCACCCCGACGAAGGTCCACTGATACTCCTCGATGAACTCCTTCCCGGCGATGTAGAGCTTGGCGGAGCGGAGCAGGGACTCGTCCTCCGCCTCGACCGCGCCGAAGGTCTTCCGCCAGTCGGTGACGAGGGCCTGCGCACGGGCGTCGTCCACCTTTTCTGCCCGATGGATCAGAGTCCACTGCTCTTCCTGCTGCACGTCGATGCCGAATTTCCACCGCCACTGGTTGGGGTCGGCGTCGGCGGGCAGCATGCTCAGGCAGCGCGCGCCCCACTGGCCGTAACGGGCCCGGGCGAAGCAGGACTTGACGTGGCAGGCCCGGGCCCAGGTGGACAAGGTCTTCCGGGTCTTGTCGTCCCAACGGCCGCACAGGACCCCGTGCTTGAACCCGATTTCTTCGAGGGCCCCGTGGGCCACGCCGAGCCCCACCACCGACGCCGTCTTCTCGTCGGGCTGGGTCCACAGGAAAAGAGGCACGTGGGCGTCGAGTGCGGCCAGGGCGACGGCTTTGGACCGGTGAAACCAGGCCGTATAGACAAGGAGACCCTCGTTGTC